>JBBDIG010000050.1 GCA_040880525.1 Bacteroidia bacterium | reverse complement strand
TCTCGGAATTGTAACTGCCTGATTTGCAATGATGAGGTTTGACGTTAGTCAAAATATAGATAACAATGCTATGCTTTCTTCAGGATATGGCTTCATTTCTAACCATCAAACAGCCCGTGGGAAATCCGGTGTCAACTTTATTGAACACCGGATATGGGAGCAGTTCTACATCCGGCACGAACTCAGGAATATCCGCATGGAGCACAGATACAGGCTGGAACAGCGCTGGCTAAAAAGAAAACCAACGCTTTACCTGGATCGCATTCGATATTTTTACCGGGTAACCATTCCAATTTCAAATAAACAATTATTACCCAATACGCTCTTTTTGAGCTTTTATAATGAAGTGTTTCTTAATATAACTGATAATCCTTTTGACAGGAACAGACTTTACGGGGCCACAGGCTATCAGTTTACTAAAGACATTGCAGGACATGCTGGATATCTGCTGCAAACAACAAGTACCGGCACCAAACCATATCTGCAGCTTGCCATTTTCTGGAATGTGGATTTACGCCCCGAAAATTAAAGCTGCAGAAGTCAACCTGTAGCAGTGGGGAAGTCGGTTAAATCTTTCAGTTCCGGCATATAGTCTTCTCCAAATATCTCGAAATACACCTTGTCGGTTACCGCGTTTTTCACCCCGGTTTTTTCAATCACCTCCTTGTAGCTCTCGTAGCAATCCAGCGCCTGGCACATTTTCTCCACGTCTGCCTCTGAGATCTCCACGATGCAGTCAATCAGGGCCGGCTCCGATCTTTTGAGTTGGAACGGGCTGTCTGCATCTCCGGCCTTGTTGCTTTCGCCCAGTCCGAAAAAGGCAAGCCGTTTCAGATATTGTACACCATTATCCTTCATTTCCAGATAAACGCGTTTGATCACCGCGTGCATCACGAGGTGGTCATAAAATCCTGAAACGCCATAAACTGCATAGCTCACTACAATTTCCGGCTGCAACTCTTCTATTTGATCATGCACCACTTTTTCAATTTCTCTCGGATCCATTTCAGCCAGGCCACCGTCAGGCAGATCCAGCACTGTCATGCCTTTCAGCCCCAAAACCTTCTCTACGCACAGCATTTCCTTGTAGCGTACTTCCCCCATCTCTTCCACACTCAGTCCGAGTTTATGGCGCTGCTTAGTGGCGCCTCCTTTTGTCAATGTCAGCAAGTACACATCATGTCCCTGCCTCACCTGTTTCGCAATCGCTGCAGCAGGGCCAAAGCTCTCATCATCCGGATGGGGAAATACATAGAGGATTTTCATACTTAAATATTTTAGAATTTTATTATAAAAAGAACCCGGTGAAGCCAGAAGTTCAATATCAATTTTAATTTAAAAACTGAATGCCACCATACATCATTTATTCCTGTGCAAATGGCATTAAAGTAGCCGCAGTCCGGAAGCACTATGTCTGAAACCAGCCCAACTTCCACCAGCGTAAAAGAGCAGATCCGGCACTTGCCACCCAAGCCTGGCATCTATAAATATTATGATTCTCAAAACCGGTTGCTTTATATTGGCAAGGCGAAGAATCTGAAAAAGCGCGTATCTACATATTTTACTTCCAAAAGAGGCCACAGTGGCCGTACTAAGGTGATGGTGGATAAGATCAGGAACGTGGAATACACCATCGTCAACAACGAGTTTGATGCACTGCTGCTGGAAAACAGCCTGATCAAGAAATTGCAACCGCGCTACAACGTTAACCTGCGCGATGACAAAACGTATCCGTTTTTATGTATAAAAAATGAACGGTTCCCCCGCATTATTTCCACAAGGCTCGTTGTAAAAGATGGCTCCGATTATTTTGGTCCCTATGCTTCGGTAAGCCGCATGAATATTACGCTGGATCTGATCCGGAAGCTTTTCCCTCTGCGCAGTTGCAATTATGCGCTCACTGATGCGAATATTGAAGCAGGTAAGTTCAAAGTATGCCTCGATTATCACATCAAGCTTTGCAAAGGGCCATGCGAGGGATTACAAACTGAGGAGGACTACAACACCAATATCGGCCACATCCGGGAAATCCTGAAAGGCAACAGCCAGGCAGTGATCCGCCACCTGAGAACGATGATGGAAAAGGCCGCTGCCGAAATGCGCTTTGAAGATGCCCAGCGATATAAGTTCAAGCTGGAAAAGCTGGTGGATTTTCAGAATAAAAGCCTGGTAGCCAATACGCGGATCCATAATGTAGACATATTCTCCATCCATTCTGATGACAAGCTGGCCGTTGTCAACTTTCTGAAAGTGGTGAATGGGACGGTGATACAGACAGATACGCTGGAATACAGGAAAAAGCTGGAGGAGGAAGACCGGGACATCCTGCTCCTGGCAATAACAGAAATACGGGAAAAATACAACAGCACCTCCCGCGAGATCATTGTCCCCTTCCCTCTCAGATTCCAGTATCAGGACCTGAAATTCACAGTTCCAAAAGCTGGCGACAAGAAGCACCTGCTCGACCTTTCAAAGAAAAACGCCTTCTTTTTCTTCAAAGAGAAAATGAAACAAAAGGAAGAGAACCAGGGCATAAAACCTTATGAACGGGTATTAGCGCGCATTAAGGAAGACCTTCGGCTGGAACGTACACCCTATCACATGGAATGTTTTGATAACAGCAATATGCAGGGCAGCGAACCTGTAGCCAGTATGGTTTGCTTCAGAAACGCACGACCCAGCAAGAAAGACTACCGGCACTATAATATCCGCAGCGTGGAAGGCCCTGATGATTATGCCTCTATGAGCGAGGTGGTGATGAGGCGATACCGCAGATTGAAAGAAGAAGAGCAACCCTTGCCACAACTCGTCATCATTGATGGCGGCAAAGGTCAGCTCAGCGCAGCGATGAAAAGCATCCGGGCACTGGAACTTCAGGATAAAATAGAAATACGGGCAATTGCCAAAAAACTCGAAGAAATCTACAAACCCGGGGACCCGCTGCCGATGATGATTGACAAGAAAAGTGAGAGCCTGCGTACTATGCAGCATATCCGTAACGAGGCCCACCGATTTGCTATTACGCACCACCGGGGCAGGCGGATCAAGAAGAATCTCATCTCTGGCCTTGAGAACATCCCCGGAGTGGGAAAGGCTACCGCCCAAAAGCTCCTCTCCCATTTTAAGAGCATCAAAAAAATAAAAGAGGCCAATCTTGAAGATCTGCAAAAGGTAGTGGGAAAGAAAATGGCGGCACGGATAAAAGAGGCCGCCTTATAGTCCCAACTCTCATTTTAGATAATTTTGCCTCCATGCTCGCACCCCTCCGAAACAATCTTGCTGAATGGTATAAAGAAAATAACAGGAACCTTCCCTGGCGTGAGAATGCCAATGCTTACCGGGTCTGGCTGTCAGAAATAATACTGCAACAAACGCGGGTAGCGCAGGGCACACCATATTATGAGAAGTTTATTGAGGAATTTCCTGACGTCTTCTCGCTGGCTGCGGCTTCAGAAAAGCAATTGCTGCTTTTATGGCAGGGACTGGGATATTACACAAGAGCCCGGAATCTTCACCGTGCAGCCAAATTAGTATCGGAAAATTTCAATGGACAATTTCCGGAATCCTATGCTGAGCTCCGCGCGTTGCCCGGAGTTGGAGACTATACTGCCTCGGCCATCGCCAGTATAGCCTTCGGCCTGCCTCATGCCGTGGTGGATGGAAACGTGCTGAGGGTCCTGGCCCGGCTTTTTGGCGTGGAAGAGGCGGTGGACGGCCCGCTCGGCCGGAAGCGCTGTAAGGAACTGGCACAGGCGCTTCTGAATCCGGAGCAGCCTGGCCTGCATAACCAGGCAGTGATGGAGCTTGGTGCATTAATCTGCAAACCCCGAAACCCGGATTGTCTCAACTGTCCGGTAAAAAACTATTGCCATGCATATTCATTCGGCAGGCAGACGGAGTTGCCGGTAAAGGGGAAGAACCGCAGCATCAAAGAGCGATATTTCCACTATTTCCTTGTGCGCAATGGAAACCGCATTATGCTGCGAAAGCGGAAGGGAAAAGATATTTGGGAAAACTTATACGATTTGCCGCTCATAGAATTGCCTGCTCCCGGCATGATCCGCAAAGCAGCATTAAAGCATTATTTCATGGGCCAATCCTTTAAATTTGCAGCTTCTGAAAACCTGATACATCAATTGACACATCAAAGAATACAAGCCCGTTTTTATGAGGCAAAAGGTCCGGTTGAGATTCCGGCTTCGAGCGATATCATCTGGGTTGCCGAAGATGAAATTGGCCATTATCCGCAGCCTAAGCTGATTCAGAACTTTTTAAAAGAAAAAATGTAATTTCAGCGCTCAAAAAATTTCTTTTAACTTTAATACCCAGACAAATGGCTTATTCAATTAACAAAGTACAGCTAATCGGCAACTTAGGCAAAGACCCTGAAATCCGTCATGTGAATGATCAATCAGTAGCACAATTTCCCTTAGCTACTACGGAAGTCTATAAGGATCGCTCCGGAGACAGAAAGGAAGTAACGGAATGGCATAATATAGTGGCCTGGCGATGGATGGCAGATGTTTCTGAGAAACAGTTAAAAAAGGGCAGTAAAGTCTTTATCGAAGGAAAAATCCGCTCCCGGAGCTGGGATGATAAAGATGGAAACAAGCGCTACATCACTGAAATATTAACAGATAATATTATTCCTTTTGAAAAAAGAGAAAGTGATGGACAAGGCGGCAACAATTACAGCAGTTCTGTGCAATCAGGAAGTCCCACCCCTGAAGCGTCTGACGCTGGTTCAGAAGAGGATGATCTTCCTTTCTGATTTTGTCTAACAAATTAATCTTAAGTTGGAAAATATAGAAGGCGATTTATACCGACAGAGTAGCTTTCTGATAGAAATCCTGATCAACCCTGTCCCCCTCAGGTTTTATCTCTTTATATTTTTGCTTTTATCCCTGATCCTTGCGTCTGCGCTGGTTTCAGGATCAGAGACTGCCTTTTTTTCTCTGAAGCCAAAGCAACTCAATGACCTGGATAAAAGTAACAACAGCCGCTACCAGGCCATCCACAACTTATTGTTGCGGCCACGGCTTTTGCTGGCCACAATTCTTATCTCCAACAATTTCATCAACATCGCCATCATCATCCTCTTCACGATGATATCGGAATTATTGTTTGATTTTGGAGATAGTCAACTGCTCTCATTTATCATAAATGTTGGTGCGGTCACCTTTATTCTGGTACTTCTCGGAGAGGTAATTCCGAAGATTTACGCCAACCAGATCAATGCAAACTTTGCAGCTTTCATGGCCCGGCCAATGAATTTTCTGGTGAAGATATTCTATCCCGTTTCCAGGATTCTGGTGAAATACAGCAGCATAATAGAAAGGCGTATTGAGAAAAAAGGACACGATGTTTCTCTGCTTGAACTTCGCAAAGCCATCGAAATTACCTCTGACGACCAGACCACAATGGAGGAGAAAAAGATCCTGCGCGGGATCGTGAACTTTGGTAATACTACCGTGAAGCAGATCATGACTTCGCGCGTAGATATTGTTGCATATGATATTGATACTTCATTTAACGCACTGGTAAAGGAAATCAATGAGCATCGGTACTCACGCCTGCCCGTTTTCAAAGAAAACATTGATCATATTGAAGGTGTACTCTACATCAAAGACCTGATTCCTTTTCTTCATCAAAAGGAGGAAGTAAATTGGGTAAAACTGGTGCGCAAGCCTTATTTCGTTCCCGACAATAAAATGATAGACGATCTGCTTAAGGAATTTCAGGAAAAAAAAGTACACCTGGCAATTGTGGTAGATGAATATGGAGGCACTTCAGGCATCGTGACATTGGAAGATGTTTTGGAAGAAATAGTTGGGGAGATCAATGACGAATTCGATGAGGAAGAAATATTTTACAATAAAATTGACGACCACAATTATGTATTTGATGGAAAAACCTCTTTGACGGATGTGACGCGTGTGATGAACCTCGAAGAGGATGCTTTTGATAAAGTGAAGGGAGAAGCAGAATCTATTGGCGGGCTAGTGGTTGAAATGAGCGGACGAATTCCTGACTTGCAGGAACAAATTCCTTTAAAAGGATTCGTATTCACTGTGGAATCCGTAGACAAAAAACGCGTGAGAAGGGTGAAGGTCACGGAATCAGAGAGCATTAAAGAGCAGGAAGAACGATAAGCATGAGCGAAGACGAAGAAGTAAAGCAGAAGCTTCGAAAACCGCTGACGGTACTTTGCCTTCTCATTGTTGCCATTTTCTCGGTGTACGTGATTTACTATTATTCCAAGCGAAGTTCATTTACCGCTACTATCCTTGCTGATACTGATACGACTAATGGTGTGGATATCATTTCCTACCCGGCTTCTGAAGCTAATTTTACGAATACCCTCATATACAGCGCGACATTGCCCCTCGCCATTGCAGGTCATGAAGAAATGCTGGGCGTGGCAAATACAGAAAGACAGCAATGGCTCAACAACGAAAGTCGGATAGATCCTGCTAACTACGTGATTGCAGTTGACAACGATCCATCAGCCTTGCAGGACACGGTAACCCAGCGCATCTCTGCTAAATTCCATAATCATCCCCCGGTGGAAGTTGAAACTGCCGCCTCCGGCTTTACCATTTTCACTTACCTCTTGAAAAAGGTTACTCTTCCGGAAATCTTCAAAAAGACACAATTAACTTTTGCCGGTGAAAATGTTCATGGAATTTCCTGGTTGCCTTCGGGCGATACTTCAACATCTCAGGTTAGGCTTTCTCAGGGGCCTTTCATTGCAACTGCAGTTATTTCGTTATCTCACAATGAGGAATTGTGGCTGGTGAAATCCGCACGGCCAGTTTCGATGTTAAAGATATTCGAAGAGGCTGACTCCATCCACAGGTTAAATGTCTCCGCAGCTTTTAACGGAGATGACGAACTAATCTTCCCTATGCTCGATTTTGCGATTTCCGGCAGTTCCGGACAACTGGATCTTAATGTAATCAGCAAGGCAGAGCAAGTAGTGAAAATGAGCATTTCCGCTGACAAAGGGACCGCTGCGGAATCGAATCCGGCACGGGGAAAGAGCACCTGGTATTTTGACGGGCCATATCTCCTTTGCATTAAGCAAAATTCAGGTTCGCTGCCATACTTTATGATGTGGGTCGGAAATGGGACACTGCTCCAGAAGGTAAGGGAGTAAGAAAATCTGACTATAATTGTGACCTGATCATTGGCTTAAAATAGCGCATACCAGATCATAAGGATGGATTTTATAAATTCATTAAATAAAAAACAGAAAAATAATCTGTATCATTTCCTTCCTTAAAATGTTTAAATAATTCAAGAATAGAAAAAATGGGGAGCATCACAATACATAAAGATCACAAGTGGGAAGAGGTGCAGCAACGCATCCGTGCGCAGTTCAATCAGGAGCCTGATGTAAAAACAGCGCTCTTTCTTGTTGGCTTGCGCGAAACCGGGCGTTCTAAAGGAAAATTGAAGAAGGAAGAAAAAATGGACCTGATGAACATTGCTTTCTGCAGAGTGGTAAGTGAGTCAGGCTATTTTACGCTGGCCGGCAAGGATGCGAAAGGATGGCCGGTTTATGAACAGGTAAAGCCAATCCCCGATATGAAATCTTCCGTGCAGGAACAATTTATACGGGATCATATTATTATTTATTTCCAGAAGGAGAATCTAATATAAAAATGCTCCGTTACTTACGGCTGCCCTTCGCCTGGTGTTGTCTTTTGCTCCCTGCGATGCTGAGCGCCCAGGCAGATTCTTCAGAGATTCTGGTATTTCAGCCCCCTCCTTTCCCTCCTGATACGATCATCAGCCGGGCCATCCAGGCCAGGCCGTCCAATAATTATGAAAACCTGCCGGGCTGGCAATTCGATATTACCACCAGCGAAATGGTATACATTGATAAAGCAGCCTCATTACAGAAAGAATCTTTGCTGAAACCATTCAGCAAAATATTGCAACGCCTGAGCAAGGCTAAGCAAGATACTTCCGAACGCTTCATCCCGGTATTCAACTTTAAAAATCACAGTTCCTACTATTACCGTAAAGATCCCCGCCTGAAAAAAGAGGAAGTCCATTCCTATTATGTTGAGGATCATGGCATCTTCAATAAAGAATTTCTTGGACAGGTCACAGGCAAGACTTTCATGGATTTCAATTTTTACAATGATTATCTTGACATGTTCGACAGGCTCTTTCTTTCTCCCCTCTCAGAAAAAGCTTTGAAACATTATAATTATGCTTTTATAGAAACGGTTCGCGAAAAAGGCCGGAGCTATTATGTAATTTATTTTACGCCTAAACGAAAATGGCGTAGAGACCTTTATGGCCAGCTTAATATTGATTCGGCTACTTATGCACTTAATCATGTTTCAGTAGGTTTTGGCGAGGCGGCAGCGATCAATTTCGTAGAGAATTTTACGATGGATCAATATTATAAGCCTATGGAATATGGCGACAGCGTGATATTTTTCCCTGAACGAATGAACATATTTCTGAAGATGGTGCGGCCATACCTGAAGACCATTGCCACCCAGGCAGAGATTTGCAGTCAGCACAATAATATACTGCTGGGAGAGCCGAAACCCAAGTCATTTTACCGGAGGCGCATAGAACTGGGGGATTCTTCAGCGCAACAAATGGTTCCGGAGTTTCAGGCTTCAGTAGGTGCCTGCGAACTCAGCACACTTCTGCAACCTGAGAAAAAAAGTGACACATACGGCAGCCGCTTTTTGGTGGGCCTCGCTGAAATCGCTGTTACCCGCTACATTTCTATGGGGCCCATAGCTCTCGGGCCGCTGCTGGAAGGATACAGCCAAAACCTGGTGGAAGGAAATCGCTTTCAACTCGGCTTCCGCACCAAAGACAAATTGAAATCCAGCTTCCGGCTGAAAGGATATCTGGCGTATGGCACTAAGGACGAGCGCTTTAAACACAATCTTCAGCTTCAATATTTCCTGAATAAAAAAGACTGGACGGTGATCGGAATCCAACGTGATTATGACCTTTTCGGTCTCGGTTCAGGCCAGCGCTTTTTCTCTAACAATAATTTCCGTCCTGTATCAGACCGATTCGCCAACCTCGAAAAATTCTTTCTCACCACAGATCATACAGCATGGTTTGAAAGTGATTACTTCCGTGGCTTTACAGGCTACCTCATCGCCCGGCACCGGAATATGAGGCCTGAAGGGGATTTTGTCTTTTCATACTTGGACAATATACCGGCTGATTCAACCAAAAAGAAGAATTTAAATACCTCAGAATTAACGATTCAGGCCAGGATTTCTCCGGATGAATTCTTTTTGCATAGCGGAAATACCCGCTACTATATCCGCACAGGGTCCATCCCAACTCTTACCATAGCATATACACATGGTTTTGAAAATGTACTGAACAGTGATTTCAGTTATGATAAAATAGTCGCCCAGGTAGCCCAGCGCGCCCGTTTTTATTCAATTGGCAGACTTGAATATTCAGTTATAGGAAAAAAAGTCTTTACTCCGCTTCCCTACCCGCTTCTGAATTTTGCACGTGGAAACCAATCATTTATAATAAATGATAATGCATTTAATCTCGTGCGGCTGAATGAATTTGCAAGCGACCAATCCGTGAGCGCCTTTATTTCTTTTCATTTTGATGGAAACCTTTCTAACCGGATTCCTCTGTTCCGCAAGCTGGGATGGCGGACTGTGACTACCTTTTCAATTGGATATGGCGAACTCAACAACCGGAATCGCGAATTGCTCCCGGAGACTGACGCAGAAGGACGAGCATTAACTCCACTGGAAACCTATTCCGGCAACATCCCTTATGCTGAGGCAGGTTTTGGTTTTGAAAATATCTTCAGGTTTTTTAAGATCCATGCCTATCAGCGCCTCACCTATCTTGACAATCCTGATGCGCAACGCTTCGGGGTAAAAGCAGGTTTTTACCTGGATTTTTAGAATATGACTAAAAATAATTTCTACGGGAATCGCAAAGTAACTAACCGAATACCTGGAAAATGATCAGGCTGAAGATGTAAGCTGCCCCGGTAAAGGCTACAAACTGAATGGCCGGCCATTTCCAACTCCGCGTTTCCTTTTTGGTAACTGCAAGCGTACTCATACATTGCATGGCAAATGCGTAAAAGATCATTAGCGAAAGAACCGTTGCGAGCGTATAAACCGGCTTACCGGTGTCAGGATGTTTTTCGGCCAGTAGCTTGGCCTTCAGCCCCGAAAATCCTGCGCTTTCATCCCCCTGTTCCACACCATAGATCGTAGCCATAGTGCCGACAAATACCTCGCGAGCCGCAAAAGACGTAATGAGAGCAATGCCAATTTTCCAGTCATATCCCAGCGGACGGATGACCGGCTCGATAACCTGGCCCAGCATCCCGGCAAAGCTTGCTTCCAATTTTTCCGCTTCCATTTTCCTTAGCATATCACCGTCCTCTCCGTTGGCCGTTGTTTCAGAATATCTTCGGTTAATGTCAGCCATTTTTTCCGGAGGGCCAAAAGTTGCCAGCACCCAAAGCACAATGGAAATGGCAATGATAATTTTACCGGCTTCCACCACAAAAGATTTTGCGCGATCATAAGATGTGAAAAGAACATTGCTCCACCTCGGCATCCGGTACACGGGCAGTTCTAACATGAAGAAGTTCTTTTGATCGGTTTTCAGGGTATATTTCAAAATGATGGCAGCCGAGATCGCAGCCACGAATCCGAGAACATACAAGCCCATCAGGAAAATGGCCTGAATGCTGACGAATCCCCAAAAGCTGGATTCAGGAATTACCAGCCCGATAAGAAGAATGTATACAGGCAACCTTGCCGAACAACTCATGAGGGGGGTTACCATCAGCGTTACCATCCGGTCTCTCCAGTTTTCGATATTTCTGGTGGCCATTATGGCGGGGATAGCGCAGGCAGTGCCGCTCATTAAGGGCACCAGCGATTTGCCGCTCATCCCAAACTTGCGCATTATATTGTCCATCAAAAAAGACACACGGGACAAGTACCCGGTGTCTTCCATAATGGCTATGAAAAAATAGAGAATGGCTATCTGCGGAATGAAAATGACGACTCCGCTCAGACCGCTTAAAATTCCGTTCACCAGCAGATCGCTGATGAAACCTGCCGGCAATGCTGCGGTAATAACCGAACCCAGCCAGCCAAAGCCGGCATCAATCCAGTCCATCGGATACGTTGCCCATGAAAAAATCGCCTGGAATATGAGCAGAAGGATGATGAAGAAAATTACATAACCGAATATTTTGTGTGTGAGCACTTTATCAAGGCCTGATGAAAACTTCTCCACTTCCTCACGGCCATTGCGCTTCACGCTTTCGGAAAGAATGCGATCAATATGCTTGTAGCGATAAAGCACATCCTCTCTCCGGTTCTTGCCTTTGTCCACTTTATACTTGGCCAGGATATCCTCCACCTCTGCTTTAAGCTGCACCGGCATAATGGATTCATTGCCAGGAATATGAGAATGGACAAAAGCGAGATAGGGCTCATTGACATTGATCTTTGAACCAACTTCGTCCAGCATCTTTGCAGTGATCTCGTCAAAAGAGTAGAATTTCCTGCTGTTAATACCGGAATTGCGGGTGAGGGCCTCTTTTACCTTATCTATGCCTGTACGCTTTCTTGCGTTTGTCGTAACGATCTCTACGCCAAGCTCCATTTCCAGCTTCTCCACGTTGATGTGGATTCCCTGTTTCTCCGCCTGGTCCGTCATGTTCAGCACAAGGATGGTTGGTATTCCCAGATCAAGAATTTGCGTCAGAAACATCATGTTGCGCTTCAGGTTAGACGCATCGGCAATGTATACGATTTGGTCAGGATAATCCTTGTGCTCAGGATTGGTAATAATCTCGAAAGGCACCGCCTCATCGAGCGATTTAGGAAACAGGCTGTAGGCCCCGGGCAGATCAATGATCTGAGCCTTTTGAGATCCCTCAAGGGTGGTAAACCCGATCTTTTTGTCAACCGTAATTCCGGGAAAGTTGGCGACCTTTTGGCGCAGGCCGGTAAGCGCATTAAAAAGCGAAGTCTTACCAGAATTGGGATTTCCGGCAAGTACCACGCGCAACATTTTTCCCACTAACCAATAAGTTTAATCATTACCTTACGGGCCTCAGAAATCCTGAGAGAAAGAGTATATTCCCCAACAGAAATTGCCATCGGGCCACCAAATGGTGCAGCAAGTTTAACGACTACTTCCTGGCCGGGCAGGCATCCCATTTCGAGTAGCTTCAGTGCATCATCTTCATGAATCACGTCCTCAATAATCCCACGCTGCCCCGTCTTCAATTCGTTCAATAGCATCAGGAAAATATTATCTTTATTTAGACTAATTAAAAATTAGGCGCAATTTATCACTTTCTTTTATGTTATTTTAGCCTCATATTTGATCGTAAATGAAACCGGATCTTACAATCCGGTGTTTTAGTACTGCATTCTTCGAAACAAAAAAATAAATATCGAAATAGGTTTACCCAATTCTATGTACATTCTTACTTCACAAATTCAGGGGAAAACCTGGTTGTTTTTTGCAGCATTTTCTCTTTTTCTACTTCATACGTCCCTTTCCCTGGGGCAGACAGGTTGTGCTTCCATCAACTTCACTTCTGATATTCAGACTTCCTGTGCGCCAGGCCTCATAAATTTCTCAACTACCGGTGCTCCCTCCGGCAGCGAGTTTTACTGGAACTATGGCAGCGGATTTCAGAATGGCAATGATACCGTGTTCAAAAGTTTTAATGGTGTTGGCAGCTACACTATCATGCTCCTCGTGAAGCTCCCTGACGGTTCTTTCTGCGACACGATTATCAAACCTAATTTCATCACAATCCTTCCCTCCCCTTCCCCGAAAGTACATGCCTCGCAAAGAGTGCTCTGCTACGGTGGTGGTACTATAACATTTACGGACTCAACCGAAAACGTTATCTCACGGGAATGGACCATAGATGGATACTACATGCCCAATGGAGCAACTATGATAAATCACCCATTCAATTCGTTGGGTAATAAGTCTTTAACCCTACAGGTAAAGAATATTCATAACTGCGTAGGGATATTTTCTCAATCGGATTATATAAAAGTATTTAAGGGGATTAGTATGGAATTCTGCCTAAATGCGGTAAAAAGCGGCAATACCATGACCGGCACTTTTACGCCCTATACGGACCTGAAAGGCCAGGCTGTAAGCAGTTACTCTTGGGAATTTCCAGGCGGAAATCCGTCATCCTCCTCTGCCGCAAGGCCCACTATTACTTATCCTTTCTCTTCCACACTTTCCGAAAAGGCTAAACTTACTATTACCACTCAAAGTGGCTGTGAGTACACACATGAAAAAGGAGATTATGTCAAAAATTTTCTAGGTGTTTCGAAAAATGTGCTATGCATGGGCGATACGCTCACCGTTTTTGACTTTGCGAGCGGAGACCGTTCAGTAGGATGGAATTTTTATAATTCTGAATTGGTAGATGTTGCTCCTGCCAGCTATACCATTGCACCTTCATCGCCCGGCAAGAAAAGAATTGATCTCAACTATTCCTATTGTAGCACATGTTGCGGAAGCCAGGTGCGGTATGAGGATGTGTTCGAGGTGTTGCCGCCTATGGCAAAGATCAGCTCGCTTGATCGCCATCAATGCAACATTCCCGCTCGGGTGCGTATTAAAAATGAATCTATTGAAGCACCGGGTATAAATTTTTATGAGTGGAAAATTTTTGATTCTGCCGGGGTGTTGGTTCCGAATACAACCATTGGCCCTATTCCCAAAATGGACACGGCATTTACCATCCCTGAAAAAGGAGTGTATCATGTTGAGCTTAAAGTGACAGGCTCCAATGGTTGTGTCCATACCAAAAGATTTGAGGATTTTATTCGAATCGGTAAACCGAAAGCCGATTTCTATGCTGATAAAAGGGTGGCTTGTACCAAAGAAGGAATTACCCTTACTGATTCCACGCAGCCAGAAGCCCCGGCTTCCAGTCCTTACCTGTTTGAATGGGTGGTACAACATGCCGATAGTTCCAGCATAAAAAAAACATTTACTGCCCGAAACATCCAGTTTCTGCCCCAGGTACCGGGGAAATATCATGTAATGCTCATCACGAAAAACGGGACGAGTTGCGTGGATACCATGATGAAATATAATTACCTGGAAATAAAAGGAGTGGATGCGGACATCAACTACAGTAAGACGATGGTGTGCAAGGACGAGGATGTGCAATTGAGTGCTGCTATCAAGAGCGTCTATCCGCTATCTTCCCGCGATTCGCTCAAGTTCAACTGGTCTGTACTGCCTGATTCCGGAGTGGTATTCAGCCACCCTGACAGTTCAGCTACCAGCATGTCCTACCTGCTTCCTACCTGCTATACGACTACTCTGACAATTACCGATAACAATGAATGTGAAGTTGAGATACGCAAACTTGGTGGAGTTTGCGTAGGAACAGTTCCGGGTTTTGAAATAGACTCTTTCCCCTGCGCGAATGAACCTGCCCAGATCACCGACCTTACGACATTGAACCCCACGGAATGGCACTGGTCTGCTGACCCACCCTCAGCAGATTTCTATCCTTCAGCTACTGATACCAATCCGATCGTAGTTTTTTATGAAGATACCTGCTATAAATTCCGGCTGATTACGGGCAAGCCAATAGATGGCGTAATGTGCTATGATACGCTGATCAGGGAAATCTGTGTTTCCGCCCCCAAAGCTGATTTTGTCACTCCCGATACCTTAAAATACTGTGCTCCCGTGTCGGTCCAGTTTATTTCAAAGGCTCAGAATGCTGATAAATATTTCTGGGATTTTGGCGATGGTACCTATCTGGAGACGACAAATGAAAATCCACATCACACCTATGAGCTCAATAGTGTATCCGGCTTTGACGTTAAAATGATTGCGATCAATGATGTTGGTTGTGAAGACACCATGATAAAGACCGATCATATCGTAATCCTTGGCCCCGAACCCCACTTTACGCTGGATAAGGATTCTGCCTGCGAGCGACTGGAGGTAACATTTACAAACCAGAGCATCAATACCACCAGTTTTATTTTTGATTATGGGGATGGCTCTTTCCCGGATTCAGGTACCATCAACAAACACCTCTATCAACTGCCGCTGGGTGTGGCCGATTCTGCTATTTTTCTCCCTACCCTCATTGCCAGGGATGCGAATAACTGTGCGGCTTCCTTCACGGATACCGTTCTCCTCTATCCCCGCCCGATCCCTGATTTTACGGCTGATTCTTCCAGCGGATGTCCGCCCTTTACGGTTCAGTTCCATGACCGCAGCATTGCGGCTATTGACTGGCAATGGGATTTGGACGGAGACGGTGTGATTGATTCTTCCGGCCCGGATCCGGTTTTTACTTATTCTGACACTGGGAATGTAGATGTAACGCTTTATATTACAGGCAAAGGAGGATGTGAAGACAGCATTACCATAAAGGATTTTATTACCATTTTACCCGCTCCCGAACCCCGGTTTTCTGTGAACCAGAACAAGGGTTGCGATTCCCTTCTCGTACATTTTACCAATGAAAGCCAGGGATTTATTGATTTCACTCTGGATTATGGTGATGGCTCCGTGCCCGTGGAAAATCAACTCCCTCCGCATACTTACCGCTTTAACTACAGCAGCGGACTCGATTCCATGATCTTTTTCCCTACCCTGACGGTAAAAAATGCTGCCGGTTGTTCGGTGCCTTTCCGCGATACCATTATTATTTTTCCCAATCCTGATGCTTCCTTTTCATGGGATACCACGGCTGGCTGCGAACCGCTCAGGGTGAAGTTTACCGGACCTCCCGGAAATTTGACCTACCGCTGGGATTTTGATAATGACGGCTCGGTAGATGCCACCGTGGCCAACCCGCTCCACCCCTTTAGCCACGGACTCTATACCGTAGCCCTCGAAGTGGAAAACGCCTATGGCTGCACTCACCGCGTGGCCCACCCCAGGCTGATGGACGTTCGCGAAAGCCCCGTTGCCAACTTCCTTTATTCTGATACCCTCATTTGCTCTGGCGACAGCGTGAGTTTCCAGGACCAAAGCTACAGCCCATACCGCCTCACCAGCTTTGCCTGGAATTTTGGCGATCCTGATACCGGTGATGATACCGCTTCCGTACGAAATCCTGATCCTTATCATTACTTCAACCCCGGATCTTATGACGTAACCCTGGCGGTAATGGACGAATACGGATGCCCCGACACTATCATTATGCCCGGCTTGGTGCGCGTGAAAGATACTGCCGCACCTCCCGTGAATGACCTCCTCTACGTATCTGTGCAAAAAAATTCCACCACAGACGGAAGCAGTAATCATGTGGAAGTGGTGTGGGATCAATCTTCCCTTGATGACTTCGGCCAGTACCGCATCATGCGCTCCATTGATGCCACAAATCCCCATCATTTAACTGATGACATTAACGAAACACGCTTTACTGATTCCTCAAACACAAACCCACATACCAAATCATATTGTTATGCTATGCAGGTAGCCGATGATTGTGGTAATCTTTCTGAGATCTCAGGAGATCATTGCACAGTAGTACTCAACGCCTACTCACAGGGACCTTCTCAAAATCTGCTGAGCTGGAGCCCTTACAAAGGCTGGAGCAACGTAGTGCGATATGAAATTTTCAGGACCATCGGGAATGAACCCTACCAGCTTATTGATACCGTTCCCGGTACGGAAAGATCTTACCTGGACGAGAACTTGTGCGACACCACCTATTGCTACTTTGTGCAGGCCATAAGCCCCAGCGGACTGGCCTCCGGCAGCAACTATGCCTGCAACCGCGCGCCCTATCTATACCAGGAAGAGCCCCTTGAACTCTTTGTGGCTACCGTAGCCGACAGCTTTTCCTCCTTCATCTCCTGGGAAGCCGGAACTCAAAAAAATATTCAGCGATACATTATTGACCGCTACACCAGCCGATACGGATGGGAAAATGATTTCGATGAAACCCCCAACACATCGTTTTCTGACTACAAAGCAAAGGTGAACCTCGAACCGTACCGGTACCGGATCTCGGTGGAAGATGCCTGCGGATACGTTTCTCCATTGAGCAATGAAGCCACCACCATTTACCTTCAGGCCGGGATCATTAACAACGAGGTGTACCAGGTGGAACTTAAGTGGAATCCTTACCAGGAATGGGCAGCAGGGATAGATCAATATATCGTGCAACTCATGCAGCCCAACGGCAGCTTCCAATCCATCGGAACGGTGGACGGTGCTACCACCACCTTCATCGATACTGGCCTTCATCGCCATATTGAGGCGGACTGGTGCTATCGCGTGAAAGCCGTGGAAAATTCAGCCAATGCCGATACCTCCGTCTCCAACCTGGCCTGCACCATTTATCCCTCCAGCCTTTTTGTTCCTTCAGCATTCAGCCCCAACGAGGACCGGATCAATGATGTATTCTACGTTCATCCCATCTCCATTCACCGCCTCACTCCCCAAAAACTCAAAGAATACCGCATGACGATCTACGACCGATGGGGCCAAAAGGTATTCGAAACCAATGACTGGAAAGAAGGCTGGGATGGTAGCTATAACGGTATACCCGCAAACCAGGGCGTTTACATCTACGTGGTAAAAGGCGTAGGATATGACTCCCAAGACCACATCCTCAGAGGGACCGTTACGCTGCTCAGGTAGAAGAGATGCGGCTATGATCCAATGGAAATAATTGGAAACCTGCCTGCTCAGGAATTAAGCAAAGCAGCGATAAACTTATGCCGGAAACAGCCTGCTGAAACTGTAAACTGATACATTACGTTATACTCTTAATTTTCCGTTCTTATGGAAAACCTGGCTTAAATAAGGATATTTGTAAGGAAGATCAAAAAGCAGAAATATATCGAAACAATAATTACAAAAATTAATGCATCTCAATTTATTGAAAAAGACAGGTATGAAATGGCCTTTGATATTGGCCTTCCTTCTTTTTCAACTGGTTTCTCACTCTTCTTTCGGTCAAAGCAATTGTTCATCAATTGATTTTAATGCTGATCTCCGGATAGCATGTACTCCTGGCCTGATCAATATAATCGCTACAGGCGCACCGTTAGGCAGCGAATTTTACTGGGATTTTGGTAACGGATTCCTGAGCGGAAATGATTCTGTATTCAGGAGCTTTAGCTCTCCCGGCAACTATACCATAAAATTGCTTGTCAAACTTCCCAACGGCACATTTTGCGATACCGTTATCAAAGCAGGATATATTACTGTCCTTCCCTCTCCCAGCCCACAGGTTCACGCATCATCCAGGGTTCTTTGTGACGGACCGGGAAATGTAATGTTCACCGATTCCACACCCAATGTAGTTTCCAGAGAATGGACGATAGATGGCTTTTATCATCCCAACGGGTCGCAGACAATCCCCCACCTTTTCAACTCTTTGGGAAATAAATCCCTGACACTTAAGGTGACCAATTCCAATGGCTGCACCGGTATTTTCTCAAAATCCGATTATGTTAAAATATTCCAAACCTTCGATGTGGATTTTTGTGTGAATGCTGTTAAAAATGGAAATACCATTTCTGCGACATTTACGCCTGACCTGAACACATACGGCCAGACCGTTCAGAGCTATCAATGGGAATTTCCAGGAGGCAATCCTAGTTCTTCTTCCCTTTCAAACCCAACCATTAATTACCCCTTCTCTTCTACGCTTTCAGAAAAAGTAAAACTTACGGTAACCACCACCTCCGGATGCCAATATACCATTGAGTATCAGGACTTCATTAAAGATTACTTCGTAGTATCAAAAAATACGGTTTGCGTGGGCGAAGAGGTGATTGTAACCAGCAACTCAAATAATGGCGGGCGCGGATACTTTAGCTGGGATTTTCAGAATGCAGAATTGGTAGATCAAACTTCCAGTTCTTTTACAATCCGCCACCCAACAGCAGGCAGTAAAAGAATGACGGTAAGCTTTAAATATAGTGAAGAAGGTTGCCTGAACCGGGTCAGGTATGATAATGTACTTGACATACGGCCACCAATGGCGCAACTGAGTTCTGCTGACAGGTTCCCCTGCGAGGTCCCCGCTACAGTTCATTTCAAAAATGAATCTGTTGAACCTTCAGGTATCACCTTTTATAAGTGGGAATTTTATGATTCTGCGGGAACGTTACTCCCCAATTCCACCATCGGTCCGATTAACAAAATGGACACGGCATTTACTTTTACCAACAATGGCGTGTATGATGTTCGGATCACGGCTACCAGTACTAACGGTTGCAGTCATACCAGACTATATGAAGAATTTATCCGGATTGGAAAACCCAAAGCAAATTTTGCGACACAGGATACAGTAGTGTGTGTGCAAGACGTAATTAATTTACAAGACTCTACGATACCTGAAGCACCGTCCTCGAATCAATATGATTATATATGGATCATACAACATGCCGACAGCAGTAGTACCAAAAGCACCCTTTCGCAACGCAATCCTGTTTTCATTCCCAGAATGCCGGGAAAGTACCATGTAACGCTTATTGTAAAAAACAGCCCCACCTGTGTTGACACATTCATAAGATTCAATTACCTGACTGTCAATGGGGTGTCTGCTGAGGTGTCAGTCAGCAGCACGCTTGCCTGCAAAGGAGACTCTATTGAGTTAAGTTCTGAGATTTGGGCGGTATATCCCCCGTCATCAGCCGATTCACTCAGCTTTAAATGGTCAGCTTCACCTGAAGAGGATGTCACTTTCGACCGGACGGACAGCACTGAAGCTACTATGTTTTTAAAGGCTTCGGGGTGCTATAGTCCTACTTTGGCGATAGTGGATAAAATGGGCTGCGGGCAAAACATTACACCACCCGGAGGTATATGCGTTGGTACCAAACCCAACTTCCGGATGGAGCTGGTTTTTTGTGCGAATACACCTATTCAGCTTACCGATAGTTCTTCGCTCGGCCCAACTCATTGGAAATGGTCCACTAACCCTCCTTCCGCTGATTTTTTTCCTTCAGATAGCGATACCAATCCCCAGGTAATCTTTTATGAAGACACCTGTTATGAGATTATTCTGGTAACGGGAAAATTAATTGATGGAGTGATGTGCTATGATACTATATCGTATGAAAATATATGCGTGGCAGCACCTACGGCCGCATTTACAACATCAGATACTTTAAAATACTGCGCACCCGTATCCATACAATTTAATTCTGAATCTGAAAATGCCGATAAATATCTTTGGGATTTTGGCGATGGTACTTTCCTGGAAACCACCAATGAAAATCCGCATCACACCTATGAGGTTAATAATGTATCCGGATTTGACGTCAGTCTGGTAGCAATCAAAGACAACACCTGCCGCGATTCTGTTATGAAAACACAGCATATAGTAATATTAGGCCCCGAACCCCACTTTACGCTGGATAAGGATTCTGCCTGCGAACGACTGGAGGTAACATTTACAAACCAGAGCATCAATACCACCAGTTTTATTTTTGATTATGGGGATGGCTCTTTCCCGGATTCAGGTACCATCAACAAACACCTCTATCAACTGCCGCTGGGTGTGGCCGATTCTGCTATTTTTCTCCCTACCCTCATTGCCAGGGATGCGAATAACTGTGCGGCTTCCTTCACGGATACCGTTCTCCTCTATCCCCGCCCGATCCCTGATTTTACGGCTGATTCTTCCAGCGGATGTCCGCCCTTTACGGTTCAGTTCCATGACCGCAGCATTGCGGCTATTGACTGGCAATGGGATTTGGACGGAGACGGTGTGATTGATTCTTCCGGCCCGGATCCGGTTTTTACTTATTCTGACACTGGGAATGTAGATGTAACGCTTTATATTACAGGCAAAGGAGGATGTGAAGACAGCATTACCATAAAGGATTTTATTACCATTTTACCCGCTCCCGAACCCCGGTTTTCTGTGAACCAGAACAAGGGTTGCGATTCCCTTCTCGTACATTTTACCAATGAAAGCCAGGGATTTATTGATTTCACTCTGGATTATGGTGATGGCTCCGTGCCCGTGGAAAATCAACTCCCTCCGCATACTTACCGCTTTAACTACAGCAGCGGACTCGATTCCATGATCTTTTTCCCTACCCTGACGGTAAAAAATGCTGCCGGTTGTTCGGTGCCTTTCCGCGATACCATTATTATTTTTCCCAATCCTGATGCTTCCTTTTCATGGGATACCACGGCTGGCTGCGAACCGCTCAGGGTGAAGTTTACCGGACCTCCCGGAAATTTGACCTACCGCTGGGATTTTGATAATGACGGCTCGGTAGATGCCACCGTGGCCAACCCGCTCCACCCCTTTAGCCACGGACTCTATACCGTAGCCCTCGAAGTGGAAAACGCCTATGGCTGCACTCACCGCGTGGCCCACCCCAGGCTGATGGACGTTCGCGAAAGCCCCGTTGCCAACTTCCTTTATTCTGATACCCTCATTTGCTCTGGCGACAGCGTGAGTTTCCAGGACCAAAGCTACAGCCCATACCGCCTCACCAGCTTTGCCTGGAATTTTGGCGATCCTGATACCGGTGATGATACCGCTTCCGTACGAAATCCTGATCCTTATCATTACTTCAACCCCGGATCTTATGACGTAACCCTGGCGGTAATGGACGAATACGGATGCCCCGACACTATCATTATGCCCGGCTTGGTGCGCGTGAAAGATACTGCCGCACCTCCCGTGAATGACCTCCTCTACGTATCTGTGCAAAAAAATTCCACCACAGACGGAAGCAGTAATCATGTGGAAGTGGTGTGGGATCAATCTTCCCTTGATGACTTCGGCCAGTACCGCATCATGCGCTCCATTGATGCCACAAATCCCCATCATTTAACTGATGACATTAACGAAACACGCTTTACTGATTCCTCAAACACAAACCCACATACCAAATCATATTGTTATGCTATGCAGGTAGCCGATGATTGTGGTAATCTTTCTGAGATCTCAGGAGATCATTGCACAGTAGTACTCAACGCCTACTCACAGGGACCTTCTCAAAATCTGCTGAGCTGGAGCCCTTACAAAGGCTGGAGCAACGTAGTGCGATATGAAATTTTCAGGACCATCGGGAATGAACCCTACCAGCTTATTGATACCGTTCCCGGTACGGAAAGATCTTACCTGGACGAGAACTTGTGCGACACCACCTATTGCTACTTTGTGCAGGCCATAAGCCCCAGCGGACTGGCCTCCGGCAGCAACTATGCCTGCAACCGCGCGCCCTATCTATACCAGGAAGAGCCCCTTGAACTCTTTGTGGCTACCGTAGCCGACAGCTTTTCCTCCTTCATCTCCTGGGAAGCCGGAACTCAAAAAAATATTCAGCGATACATTATTGACCGCTACACCAGCCGATACGGATGGGAAAATGATTTCGATGAAACCCCCAACACATCGTTTTCTGACTACAAAGCAAAGGTGAACCTCGAACCGTACCGGTACCGGATCTCGGTGGAAGATGCCTGCGGATACGTTTCTCCATTGAGCAATGAAGCCACCACCATTTACCTTCAGGCCGGGATCATTAACAACGAGGTGTACCAGGTGGAACTTAAGTGGAATCCTTACCAGGAATGGGCAGCAGGGATAGATCAATATATCGTGCAACTCATGCAGCCCAACGGCAGCTTCCAATCCATCGGAACGGTGGACGGTGCTACCACCACCTTCATCGATACTGGCCTTCATCGCCATATTGAGGCGGACTGGTGCTATCGCGTGAAAGCCGTGGAAAATTCAGCCAATGCCGATACCTCCGTCTCCAACCTGGCCTGCACCATTTATCCCTCCAGCCTTTTTGTTCCTTCAGCATTCAGCCCCAACGAGGACCGGATCAATGATGTATTCTACGTTCATCCCATCTCCATTCACCGCCTCACTCCCCAAAAACTCAAAGAATACCGCATGACGATCTACGACCGATGGGGCCAAAAGGTATTCGAAACCAATGACTGGAAAGAAGGCTGGGATGGTAGCTATAACGGTATACCCGCAAACCAGGGCGTTTACATCTACGTGGTAAAAGGAGTGGGATATGACGCCCAAGATCACATCCTCAGAGGGACCGTTACGCTGCTCAGGTAGAAGAGATGCGGCTTATTGCAGCGAGAATTTCAGAGGAAAGATAAAGCTCACCCGAACGTATTCTCCACGCTGCCTACCCGGAGACCAGTTGGGCATGAGCTTCAGAACCCGAATGGCCTCGGCATAAATTTCGGGCGACACACTTTTCAATATTTTGATATTGCCCACCGAGCCATCTTTCTCTATTATAAAATAAACGACCACCGTCCCCTGTTCTGATTCCCTTTTTGCTCTTGGCGGATACTTGATATTCTTTCCCATAAATTTATACAATCCCTCTTCTCCATCCGGAAATGCAGGTTTATCTTCCATCAAGTCAAAAGGTACCGGCTCATCATCTGGCTTTGGCTCCTTATAAATCGAAAACATTGAAGTATCAATCAGCGGAACTATGGAATCCGGGGAGGGTTTTGCCTTCTTTTCGACAATCTTAATTTTATCCGGATCGTAAATTTTTTGTTGCTCCTTCGTTGGTTCCGGTTCTTCCGGCTTCCTTTCCTCCTTTTCAATTATTGTGACTTTAGCATTAAAATCAGTTGGAGGATCAACAGGTTCTTCGGCTGCTTCAGGCTTTTTGACAGAGTAAGTGAAATTCATAAAAATGATGACGGAAAGAATGGAGATTACAAGCCCCAATTGAAAAAAAATGCCCCGCTGGCTATCAATCCTGTCATTTTTGGAATGTGGAGAATTCATGGTTTTAAATTTTTAAAATGAACGGAAACGTTTTGAATTTAAACGCAACAAGCCATGAAAACTTCCGCCATTTATGAACCCGGACGAACCTTTTCTGAAAAGGGATCAGGAGTTCTTGAAAATGAAAAAGCCTGCTTCGGATAGAAACAGGCTTTTAAACATCTTGGGGAATTGCTTAATAAGAAAGCACAAACCGAATGGGAAGCACGAACTGAACCCTTACCGGCCGGTTGCGCTGTTCACCGGGAGTCCAGCGCGGCATATTCCTCACCACGCGCTTTGCCTCTTCATCAATACCCTGGCTTACGCCTTTCAGCACTTTAATATTGGAAATAGAACCATCTCTTTCGACTACGAAAGTAAGCACCGCTGTACCCTGGATGTTATTCTCTTTTTCCATCGTAGGATACTTCAGATTCTTATTAATGTATTCATACAATTTCGCTTCTCCACCCGGAAAAGAAGGAGCCTGCTCAACGGTTACAAAAATCTTATCATCCTTAACTTCTTCTGTAGGGGCCTCAATGTCTGGCATATCCATCGCTACATCTTCATCCACGTCCACATCTTCCAGTTCAGGTTGATCCTCCTCAATCTCTTCCTCATCGTCCACCACTTCGAGCTCCGGAGGGGGGGGCGGTGGAGGCGGTTTCTCCTCCTGCTGTGTATTGAGGATAATTTCTTCATCCTCGTCAAGCATCAGGTTGCTGGTGAGTTCCATGGGTTCCGGATCCTGTTCTTCAATAGTGAATGCCACGATTACAACGAGTAAGCTAAAGATAAGGCCGCCCATGAAGAACATGCCTCTTCGTTTATCTACGTCTGCTCTTTCCGTTTTTTTAGGTTCCATACAATTAATTTATTTTGTTTCCTTCAGCACTTTGCCAAAGATTAAATTGAATATTGCCACTCCTGCCAATGCCCCGGCCGTATTCGCGATCACGTCAGCAAATTCGGCTGATCTTCCATCATTTTGAAGCAACTGAAAGATCTCTTGTAAGATGCCAAAAAGCACTGAAATGCATAAAACATAAATCCTTCCATGATAACGAATAGCCTTAAACGTATGTTGCTTATAGATTCCTACTGCGAGCAGATAGCTGAAAACCGCATAAAAGGCCACATGGCCAAACTTATCAAATGTGATGAGATCCCAGAAATTTTTTACTTTAATAGTTCCACCGGGTACGCCACTCATTATAGTAATGAAGCCACCCCATAAAATTGCCGGGATCAGCCACCGCAAGAAATTCCAGGCCCGGGATATATTAAGACTGGCCGACAAGTTCTTTATATTCTGCGGCTGAAAGCAGTTGATCTGCTTCTGAAGAATCCTTCATCCTGATCTTGATCATCCAGCCATCCTTGTATGGATCATCATTTACCACCTCCGGGTTTTCTTCCAGTTTTTCGTTCAGTTCCAATACTTCTCCGGAAAGTGGCATAAAGAGGTCTGATACTGTTTTTACTGCCTCCACGGTTCCGAATACTTCATCTTTTTCCAATTCGTCACCCACTGTATCCACTTCCACGTATACAATGTCTCCCAGTTCGCTCTGGGCAAAATCAGTTATTCCAATAATGGCATTGTCGCCTTCGATTCTCACCCATTCATGGTCTTTGGTGTACTTCAATTCCTCTGGAAAATTCATCTTCAATCTTTATTTTTTTGGGTGCCGAAATTACAGTTATTTTTATTTCGTCAGGAGAAAATGCCAGAGAGAGCCGGCTCTTTTATCCCTTAGGGCTGTGGTATTCTCAATTCAATCTTTATTGCGTCAGGGTATATCTCAGGCTAAACCCAAACTGAGTGTAACTCCTGGGATAGCTGGTAGCCACGGCAGGGATGGTGGCCTCCCGCTTAAAGAATATCCTGACATTCAAATTGTCGTTAACCGTGTATTCAATCACAGGATCAATGGAGTAGGAAGCAATTCCGGCTGTGGCCTCGGTGATTTCCTGATCCAGCCTGCGAATAAGGGTCTTGTCATTTCGCCAGGAGAAATCCAGCCGAAATAAGAGGTCGTTCGGCAATACAAGTTTTTTCCCGCTGAATTTAAATGGCACTACAAAATCTTTGGTGCGATAACCCAATCCTATAGTGATCCCGTCTTCGCGCACTTCCGTGAGTTGGTAGTTGGAAAAAGTGAATGAAAGCATCCTTCTCTTTTTGTACTCAGTACGTGCTGTTACATTATTTATAAATGTAATATCTACTCCGATCAATGGAGCGAACTGTTCCTGTATAGTTATCTGCTGAATTTCAATTCGGTTGGTCTGAAGCGATGAAAGATAGTTGTTCACGCTATAAGTGGCATTATAGCCATGATTCAGTACAATATTATTGGCAAAACGCTTGAAAAAACTGATCTTGGAGAGGCCATTATAATTGACCCTCCAGTTCGGAAGCGGCAGTTTGGGAAATGCGCTCAATCCAATTTCTGAAGGGTCAGAACCTTTGTAGGCAGCAAGGAATGCCGGGATAAGCACTTCCTGAGAAGAAAGGCTGTCCACCTGCTGTCCTGCTTCAGTTAGCCGAGTTGCAACCGTTGTGCGATAGTTCTCAAAATTGTCAAATGTCTGGCTTTCATTCTGATCACCTAATTTCTGAAACGCAGTTGGCAGAATAATAACGGTGGATGAATAGCTGCCATTGGTTACCGGAGAAAGATTTTCAAACGAGGATCCATCCATCGTTCTGAAGTTGGAGGTGAAGTTCTCAGTTTCGCGTTGGGAAAAATTCAGTGTTATTCGCAGATCCTTCACGGGTTCCAATGTTCCCTGCGCGGTAAGATTCTTAGTTCTGTTTCTCACGTACAACGCTGTAAGGTTGGTGTCCGTGGTGATCCACCCTTCTGTAGCTGCTCTTGCACGTAGATCACGTTGCGAGCCGAAGATAAACGGCAACCCGGGTGCATTTCTGGAAAAATCCTGACCAATTATATTCGGCCTGGGTAAAAATCCTGGCAGGATAGTCCCTCGTCCAAACTGGTAGTTGATGGAGAAATTGCGCGCACTCATCAGTAACCTGGCAGCCCCTTCCACTATTTTAATGCCGGCAAGCCCTGTTTCTTCTTCTTCCTCATCCTCTTCTTCCTCTCCTTCTGTATCCTCCTTCGGCTGCTGCTGCTCTCTTCTCTTTCTTATTTCTTCAGCATTGCTCTTTCCCTGGTTTATATTTCTCAGGAATGTTATTTTATTATAAAGATTAACGAGATTGAATTGGGTATTTATCTGGATATCCCGGTTGTTCTGAGCAATGTTTCCGAGACTGTCAGCGGCCGGAGGTGCTGCTATCCAGTTGTAAGTAGCGCTATAGGTTGTACGGGAGGTTATCCAGTCTGTGATAGGGAGTTTGCGCAGAGGAAGGTCATAACTTAACGTAGCATTCTGGGCAAAATTCATGAGTTGTCCGAGGCGGGAAATACTTTCCCAGAGGCTGTCTTTTTTCTCTCTTGTATCCAGCGGGCCGGGCGGCTCCACAAAACGTGCATCAGCGGTTGCGGAATAAGACAGTTTCAGGGAGCGGGTCAAATCCCATCGCATATCGTAGATCCGCCTGTTGCGGAAGCTCTTATCGTAGTTGGCCGTCAGGATGCTTTTTACTTCACCAAGGTCACGATATTTCAGGACGCCATATCGCCTGTCCAGCTCCGTCCGGAAACTTATGCTTTGGGGAAGATAAAAGAAGTTAAAATCTGTAATTGGCTTCAGAAACTTGCTATTGCTCAGTTTCTTGAGTGGCTCTACCGGTTTGGGATTAAATCCAAAATTATAAGCAAGAATGCCTTTATGGGTTGTTACACTGTCGTAGAGCGTAGTTGGATTTCGTCTGTAGGTTTGGTTATAAATATAGGTGAGCGACCAGTTTTCTATATCATAAAATCGCGGTTTTGCCGCTGTCTCCCCGGGGGCCGGAGCTCCTCTGGTTTTCTGAACGTTAGTAAACGTCACACCCTTTCGCTGGATAAAAGTCTCCGAGAGTTCCAGCAAAGAATCACGGGCTCCTCCTCCCATTTCGGCCAGCGACTGCTCCAGCAGAAGATCCGGATTCAGCGGATTATACTTCGGTTTTTCAGATTGTACCGAGTAGGTCAGTAACATTGGGATCCTGACATTGGCTTTGGCCGGTAGAAATTTTCCGAGTTCGAAACTGGCCTGAATGTCAGCTCCTGTTTGGTCGTAGAGACTACGCTCCTGGAGGTTCTGCTCAATTCCACCAAATCCGATGGTTTGGCGGTTTACCGTGGCAGTTACTTTTCCGAAATCGGCCAGAGTTGCTGTTGCTCTTAGAATAGCTGCCCAGCCTCCCTCCTCATCAAAATCGGTTACCCTCAGTTCATTCACCCACACCTGCCCGCATAATGACTGCCCGTTATCAGGAAAAGGATTGAGAGGATCATCGGTAGCCGGGTTCCTGAGCCCCATCATGATCGTTCGCATATTGCTCAGATCCGGACTACCTACTACCGTAATAATACCGGCCTTTCCATTTTCATTAGTGAACTCGCGGGTATAGGGAACCAGCAATCCGGTGCCGGAATTGTTCCGTTGTATTTTGGTGGTATAAAGTTCATCCAGCGGAATCAGCAGTTCATTTTCCCTTGGCCAAATTTCAGTGGGTTCTCTGGTTTGTCCCTGGGTTATCGTCAGCGGATAAGCATACTCGTAATAGTTGTTGTTAAAATCTGTTCCTAGCCTGATGAAGAGCCATAATTCATCGTCATTAAGATTATTGCCTTCTGCATGAACAAACATTTTCAGGTTCTTATACCGCCTTACATCAAAGGTGATGGTTTTGTATGCAGCTCTCGAATCTCCATCCTGCAGTTCGCAAACTGACAGTGCCAAAGATTGCTCATTTTGCTCCAGCAGTTCCGTGGTGTTCACGTTTACTTCTCGCTCAATGCCCGGAGGCAACACATAAGGAATAGGGTTTCTGCGACCGTTCTCCTCAATATTTACTGTGCTGATATCGAAGGTTGTCAATGCCTGATCGTCCACAGGCGTTTCCTCACCGGGAGTTTTCAGGTCGAAGAGATAGCGCCTCCATTCGCCCCGAATGAGCTGAAACGTCCCGAATCGTGTAATTATGCTGTCCTGAAAACCGGTATAGATCATCCTCATAAAGCGGATAGATTTAAAATCGCGGATCTGGCCGATCTGGCCGGTATAGCTTTGGACAGGTATTTTAAATTGATACCAGGTTACATTTTCAGATGTACCGTCAGGCAGAGTTACAGGCACCACGTTTCTGTCAGCAATGTAATTCTCCCCGACCCTCATTCTATCGGGCCGCAGTTCTATTCTGTACTGAAAATAATCCTCGAATTCGCTCAGGGTAAAGTCTCCGTTAATGTCTTCATCATTTGGCTGAAGTTGTCCGCTGTTGCTGAAGTCATCCGGCCATTGTTCCGGTGTGGGTGAATTGCCGTCAGGGTTGTTGTAATATTTATAGCGCTCAATGACGTTGAGTCTCTGCTCGTCCTGCTCCGAGCCCCTGAAAAACCGGTAGTCATCTCCTGAAGGATCCTGCTGAATGGAATTCGCTACATCCGAACCTGCCCCATATTTTGTCTCTACCTCCTGAATAAAATCATGGATGGTACTGAAAAAGCTACGCTCATTTTCATTCGTGAGACCATCATACCCTACATCCTGGTATTGCCGGGCACTTTGCTCATTATTAAAGGCATCATTAATTTCCGGCAGGGTGGGCACAAGACCCCAGGTAGTGGTATCTACGTTTACTAATGCCTCCGTTTCAGGTAAACCGTTTTCATAGAGCTTCCTTCCATCTTTAAGGATATCCTCTGATACATTTCCTAGCTGCAAATAAATTTCACCTCCGCTCGTGGCTGAGTCATAAATGAATGGATCCATCATCCAGAATTCCATATATTCAATATTTGCTGCTTCAAAATCACTGGTTTCTATTCTGCGCATAATGCCACCCCAGTTGTCTTCAGGATTCATGAGTTCACCGGTATTGGGATCCATATTATCCACATTGTAATTATATGGACCACGTTCTCTGGGGAAAAAAGCGATATCGAAAGTAGGGAGCGTACCGGGTTGTCCGCTTCCGATTTCTCTGTTGGTAAATACCTCCTGTTCTTTCACTTCACGCACATAGTGATTACTGCGCATTTCTGCATCATTTCGCATGTACTCAGGCATCAGGTTGCTCCCGTCCCGGTAAAACATCTGGTCAATGCTATACCAGGAGATAAGCGCCCGGTTGTAATTGTACCGTAAATCATTCACCAGATCAGCATTGGGAAACTTGTCAGGCTGGCCGGTAGGGGTAGATGCGTGAACCCAATAGTTGCCGACCCTCATGTCGTAAGGCACTTCGCTCCCTTCAAAATCATCAATATATGCAGTACCGCCTGAGCCCAGCAGTTTAGGATGTCCGGGAATCAGATGGGCAAATTCCCCGGAGAGGAGAAGTTCAGATCTTTCCTTTGTATCAATAAATGGAATTTTATCCACAAGAGACGTAAGGAGTCTGGAATCAGTCCGGTAAGAAGCATCCAGTCCGTAGATAACATTACTGATCGGTTCATCACCAATATTTACTTTCTGGGTAATTGGCCGCTCGCGAAGATGAAGCAATGTGCCGCCCACGTAAAAATCTTCATTGAACTGATAATCCAGCCTAGTTCCCATCAGCGTTTTTTGTTGCACGCTGAAAAGTGTTGTGCTTTCCGTTGTTACCTTAATTACAGAACCGGAATTAAGTATGCTGGGATTAATGATCGTAACCCTTCCGAGATTGTAATCCACCGTATAATCCTGGCCCTCAGTTAAAGGAGCTCCCCCGGCCGTAACCCTCACCGAACCTTCAGGAACATTGATCGCATTCAGGCTGATCTCATTTCCTGCCGCTGATTGAAAATATCCTTTCAGGAAAAATTTATTGAGCCGCGCAAACTGCTCTGCCTGGAATTGTGTGGAGTCATACAATTCACTGTATACATACTTATTAGCGAGGGCAGGATCATCAAATTTTGATCGCAAGAAAGATCCGAATGGTTCCAGCACGGGGAAGATGATCCGGCCTGTTGCGGAGTTTACCGTCACTCCTTCAATATAGTCGAAACGTCCGTCAGGCGATGCTTCTTCCTGCGTATTGAGTTGGTCAAGATTAAACACCCTGATGAGTGGCTTTGCGGAAAGCTGGGGCTGCGAAGATTCAGGAATATAATTAAGGTCAGAACCAGAGCGGTCATCGTGGTAAATTACTTCCAGACGAAAATCTTCAGGCTGCACCTGATAGCTTCCCAGAAAGTAAATATTCTTCATCATCAGGTCCCAGGTAGGTAAATCCACTCTCCTGTTTTCGCTTTTCAGCAATTGAAGGAAAAGAACCTGATCATTGGCCTGGCTGGGTGCATAGTCGCGGGCAAATTCCCCCACCTGATAGGTTGCGCCATTGTAAGTATACTCATAGGCAACTGCCAGGACTTCGTCATTATTCAGCGGCTGGTTCAAAGAGATGAATCCAAGTTTTGCGTTGAACTGAAATTCATTTTGTGTAAGCTGGCGGGCATTGGAAATCCTCGAATAATCTTCGCCTCCAGCGGCTCCGAACAAGCCCGTCAGTGCCTGGCTTGAAGTGGACAACTGGCGAAATTGAGGATTGCTAACCAGGGTATTGTACAGGCTATTTGCGCCATTCCGCGGATATCCTCCATTACTGCTGATATTGTCATTATAAGGATCCACCGCACCCAGATCCATGAAGCCAACAATATTCCTTGTGTTATTATAAGCACCTGAACGGTTTGTGACCCAAGCTTCAACCCGCGTTACAATAATTGGCGAATTAATGACCGGTAAACTTTGCATATAGCGGTCATAGCCGCTCCGGAAAAAGTTATTCAGGAAGTAATGGCGGTTCGCGTCATAATCCAGTGCTGAGATATCAAACTCCTGGCGTTGCGCCCCGTCTTCTAAGACGATCTCTTTCTTCTCACTTTTCTGTTGAGAAAAGAGCGTTGCCACCCTTAGCTTTCCAAATTGAAGTTCGGTTTTAACACCAAAGAGTTCCTGGCTTCCAGTGATGAGGCTGCCCGGAATGGGCAATGAAACGTTCCCGGCTTCTACTTTTCTGACGATCTTATCTTCATCGCCTTCATACGCTATCTTGTATTCATTATCAAAATCGAAACTGGCTTCTGAATCGTAATTCACTCCTATTTTTATGCGATCACCAATGGTTCCCACCACGCTCATCCGGATCTTCTGGTCGAATTTAAATTGCGTAGTACGCTGCTGCCGTACAGACCAGGCAGGATTTTCAACTCGGTTAATATCTCCTGAAAATATCAGCTCAGCAGAACCCTGCGGACGAATATCCACGAAGCTGCCACCGAATATATCATCAAGTAGAGGTGGCCCTAAATCTATTTTTGGAATAAGCCTGTCGCCCTGCACAAAGTTTTGTGCGCTTGAGCGGGTTTTAAAATAATCCTTTTGGTATTCGCGGGTGTTTTGCTCTAAGTATTCCTCAACCGGAATCAGTTCTTCCTCACCTACTGGCATTCCATTATAGGTATAATAAACTCTGTAGTTCTCCAGAGTGGAGTCAAGCTCCACATGTTTCTCATAACCTTCCGGAGTTTTCAGGTCCATGCTATGACTGCCCCCCATTCCCGGTTTCAGAGGAAAGTGAAGCCTTGAGGTATCATCCAATGTATCCGGAGGCGCTAACATTTTCAGCGTTTCCGGGTTAAAATATGAATTGTCAGGCGTTTTTGCCTCAGATCCAAGAATGAAAATTAAAATAACAGAACCCGCAAGAACGGTTAGAGTAACGCGTTTCAAATTATTGAGCATATAGCTAATCCTAGAAATATATTGACTACAGCGATTTTAAAGCCTGCTTAATGAGTGCTTCCACATTTAAATCCTGATTCACCTTCAGTGCTTTGGAAATTGCTTTTTCAGAAGGACCGGGAGCAAAACCCAGGGCCGCAAGGGCCGAAAGAGCTTCCTGCTTGGCGCTACCGCCTTCTGCTACATCCTGAATAAATTCAGGCGTATCTTTTTGTAAGGCGTCCCGCAAATCTACTACGATTCTTTGCGCAGATTTAGCTCCAATTCCCTTAACGGTGGTTAACAACGAAACATTTCCATCCATTATTGCTGTAGTTACTTCAGTCGGAGAAAGTGAGGAAAGAAGCATTCTGGCAGTATTCGGGCCTATGCCGGAAACGCTGGTTAATCGTAGAAACAGCGATCTTTCTGCTTCGGAAAAAAAGCCGAAAAGTACATGCGCATCTTCCCGCACCGCAAGGTGAGTATATAAGCGTGCTCTCTCAAGGCCATTCAGTTTTTCATAAGTGTACAGGGAAATATTCAACTGGTATCCTACCCCCCCTGCATCTATTACCACATAAGCAGGATTTCTGAAGGTTACTTTACCTTCTATATATGCATACATCTATTTTCTGTTTTTATTTTGTGCATCCACTACGGCTATCGCCACCATATTTACGATTTCGCGGATTGAACTGCCAAGTTGAAGAATATGGACCGGCTTCTTCAAACCCAGCAGAACCGGGCCAATGGCCTCAGCCCCGGCCAGTTCCTGCAATAATTTATACGCAATATTTCCTGAAGACAAATTGGGAAAGATCAATGTATTTACACTCTTATCCACCAAATGGCTGAAAGGAAAATATTCCTTCAACAAGTTATCATTAAGTGCAAAATTCGCTTGTAGTTCTCCATCCACCACCATATCAGGATATTTTTCTTTCAGCATTTTATAGGCCCTTGCTACTTTCTGCGGGCTCTCTCCTTCTGATGATCCAAAGTTGCCATAGCTCAACAATGCGATCCGTGGTTTTATATTAAACTGCCTGACCTGCCTTGCCACCAGCTCCGTAATTTTCATGATCGTTTCTGCACTGGGATCCACATTTACCGTTGTATCTGCAAAAAACAGCGGCCCTCGTTTCGTGATCATAATATACATCCCGGCCACCTTATCCAGCCCATCTTCATGGCCAATGATCTGCAAAGCCGGGCGAATGGTGTCAGGGTATTTCCGTGTCATACCACTGATAAGGGCATCTGCTTCTCCCAGTTCCACCATCATGCTGGCGAAATAATTCCGGTTGCGCATGAGGCTGACCGCTTCAAATTGCGTGAGTCCTTTCCGCGGCCGTTTCCTGAAAAGATGATCGCCAAACTCCTGCCTTTTCCTGCTCTCTTCCAGCGGATCAATCATCTTACAATCTTCCAATCCTAGTTTATGCTCTTTGATCAATTCACGTATCCTGGCAATATTGCCCATCAGAAGAGGCTCGGCAATACCATCCTCCCGCACCATCTGTGCTGCCTTTAATATCTTACGGCTATCGGCTTCTGCAAACAATACCCTCTTTGGATTCTTTCGCGCTTTGCTCATAATTACCTGCGCTATCTGGCTGTCAATACCCAGGCGGGAACTCAGTACCATTTCGTATTGGTCCCAATCCTGGATCTTGATCCTGGCCACGCCTGAATCTACCGCAGCTTTGGCTACGGCAGGAGCCACCGTGGTCAGCAGCCGGGGATCCAACGGCTTTGGAATGATATAGTCTTTCCCAAAGTTGATCACCTTTTCGTTATAGGCTAAGGTCACCAGTTCCGGTACAGGCTTTTTTGCAAGGTCGGCCAGCGCATGAACGGCTGCCAGCTTCATTTCTTCATTTATCGCAGTAGCGCGTACATCAAGCGCTCCCCGGAAAATAAACGGGAAACCCAGGACATTATTCACCTGATTAGGATAATCTGATCTGCCAGTAGCCATCAGCAGATCCTTCCGCACCTTCACAGCTTCAGGATAATCAATTTCCGGATCTGGATTGGCCAGCGCAAATACCACCGGATTTTTAGCCATTGACTTCAGCATTTGTGCAGAAACGATCCCCCCAACGGAAAGCCCGATAAATACATCCGCACCTTCCATCGCATCTGCCAATGATTCCTTTGTCGTGTCCCTGGCAAATTCCGTTTTAATCTCGGCAATATCATTCCTGGCCGTGCTCAAAACTCCGGTGCTATCCGTCATTAAAAGATTCTCCTTTTTAATGCCCAGGCTAGTGATGAGTCTGGAGCAGGAAATAGCCGAAGCTCCGGCACCGCTTACGACTACGCGGACTTTTTCAATTTTCTTTTTTACAAGTTGAAGGGCGTTGAGCAGAGCTGCTCCTACTATAATGGAAGTTCCATGCTGATCATCATGCATCACAGGAATATTCATTTCCTGCTTCAACCTTCTCTCTATCTCAAAACATTCGGGTGATGCAATATCTTCAAGATTGATCCCGCCAAAAGTCGGCTCCAGGGCTTTCACCACCTTAATGAAATCCTCTGCCTTTTTCTCAGAAATTTCAAGGTCAAAACAATCAATATCTGCGAATACCTTAAAGAGTACAGCCTTTCCTTCCATTACAGGTTTTGCCGCTTCAGGACCAATATCTCCCAGGCCAAGGACTGCAGTGCCATTGGTAATAATGCCGACAAGATTTCCCTTTGCCGTATATTTAAAAACATTACTTTTATCCTCATCTATGGCTTTGCATGGCTCAGCCACTCCCGGAGAATAGGTCAGCGCAAGGTCGCGCTGACTGTTGGTGGGTTTGCTGGAAATGACTTCGATCTTGCCCGCTCTTCCCTGGCTGTGATAGTCTAAAGCTTCCTGAGGACGGATTTTCTTGGGCATAAATTATCAGCTGTTATGAAGGTTTCAAAGATATGTCTATGCGCAGATAATGCCCGTTTTCTGCGGCAATGATGGATGATTGACAGGACTCACCCGGATGTGGCGATTAGATAGTAGAGTTATTTGAACGAACAGCCTGGGGATGAAATTCGTGTTATGCCTTCCTGAGCGGAGAATCCGGTTCTCCGGCCATTACGTCATACGACTTGCGTTTGATGAATCCCGGAAAAAATTTCTTCAGCAACACGGTCAGCTTTCCCTGCACGGTCAGTAATCTGGTGTCTTCACGCTTCACAAGGGAAATTATCATCTGGCGGGCTACCTCTTCCGGCTGCATCATCTTCTCTTCCTTTCGTGGAGATTCCTGCTGTGATTTTCCGGAGGCATTCAGTGCCTGCTCACGAATGCCGGATGCGGTAAAACCCGGAGCAAGGATGAGCACATGAAGTCCTTTGTGCAGATTTTCTGTCCTGATACATTCGAGAAAACCATTCAGTGCAAATTTGGATGATGAATATCCTGAACGGGCCGGAAGGCCCACATACCCTGCAATGGAAGAAACGCCAACCAATGAACCTCTGGCCTGTAGCAGGTGAGGCAAGGCATACTTGGTACAATAAACAGCTCCCCAGAAATTAATATCCATCACTCGTTTGATCACGGAAAGTTCGGTATCCTCAAATAAGGCTCGCATGGATATGCCGGCATTATTTACAAGAATATCAATTTTCTGAAAATGCTGAACGGCTGTGGAGATCAGTCTACGGCAATCATCCTCCACGGAAACATCGGTCTCTGCCACTATAGCTTCAATTCCCCGTTCTCTGCATAGCCTGGCTGTTTCCTGTAATTTTTCTGCATTGCGTGCCGCCAGTACCAGCTTACAACCTTCAGCGGCAAGTGCAATTGAAATAGCACGGCCAATCCCGGAAGAGGCCCCGGTGACCACAGCCACTTTTCCAGGAAATTTCATCTACTTAAGCTTCTTGACAGGAGTGCCGTACGGTTCCACTTCAGGGAAATCCACTTCGAGTCCATCAAGTACATTTTCAATGGCATCCTCCAGGTATACGCGCGTAATGATGGTTGGATTTTCTCCGGCATCGTCAATCGGGCCTCGATATACCAACTCCCGGTGCTGGTTAAAAAGAAAGGCGGTGGGTGTAACTTCTATTGGAAACTGCTCGGAAAGACTATGACCGGAATCAAACAGGAAGCGTATATCAGGATGTTTCAGATTGAGATTATACTCCTGAAGGCACCGTTGCATTTCCACAAATCCCTCTTTATCCGGTTTCAGGTCTATGAGCAATATTCCAAGATCGTCCTCCTCATAGCGGTTTATAAGTTTGCAAACACGGGCCACATACGCCCGGCTTAGCTCACAATCCGAGGCAATGAAAAGTACGAGCAATGCGTACTCATTTATCAGGTCATAAGACGAAACCTGGTTGCCTTCATAATCAGGCAGTTCAAAATCTTTTAGCTTTTCACCAATTTCCATTTTAGGTTTAATTTTAGGCGGAGCAAAGTTTATAAAATATTCCGCTACCAAGAGCGGCAGAGCGACCTGGCCGGCAAAAGCATTCAGAAAACTTGGGTGAAATTTTTATCCTGCTATCTTTGCACTGCTTTTTTCAAAAGCGCATCATTTTGATTCCGTAGCTCAGTTGGTAGAGCAACGCCCTTTTAAGGCGTGGGTCCTGGGTTCGAGCCCCAGCGGGATCACCCACCTGAATCCAACAAAAGGCGCTGTAAGTTTCGTACTTGCAGCGCCTTTTTATTTTTGAACTTATGAAAGACGCTAGTTAAATAACTCTACCCCATTTCAGCATTTGCCCGTTACAAAACAGCCGTTATTCCCACTACCGTAATTCCTGTGATGATGGCTATTCCAAAACTCAGCAAAGTCCCTATTAAAATATACTCTGTTAATTTTCTGTCTTTAGATTCTTTCAAATCTCCGAAGCGGAAAATAGATTTGGCTGCCAATAAAAAACCAACGCCTTCCCAATGGCCGGTCACTATAAATACGAAGATCAACAGACGTTCTAATATTCCAATATATTTACCGGCACTGGCTAAAGATTCATCAGGACCATCAGAAATTTGTTTTGAGAAATTTGTCAATAATATTTGAATGATAATGCCGGTGGCGGCTGTCAAAAACAGAACAGCCGTGGCATAGACCCAAACCAAAGAATGCAGGCTCTCTTCAATCGGATGAAATTCCGGCTGAAACCAAGCATACCATACTGCTATCAAAGTGAACCCGTGCAATAGCTGGTCGGCTATAAACCATCCCACACGGGTAGCTTCAGTTTGAGCATAGAGTTTTATAATATCTACGAGGCCATGCATTACCATAATCAGCAATGCCATCCACCAAAAACTCCAGTCCCATAAAAGCAACAGGGTTAATATTCCATGAAGAAGAACATGCAAATACAGCTTTCCGGATCCTGCTTTTTTCTGTTCTTTATCCAATACCCAATTGCGGGGTTGCAGTAAAAAATCCGCGATAAGGTGGGCTAATAATAGTTTGAGTAAAACTATCATTGTATTCGATCTTTAAGCTTTTTGCGAAATACGTTTTCTATCTCCAGAACTTCATCTGCCTTAGCTCTTTTCCATCTTCCACTTACGGAATTCTGCTTTATTCCCAAAACAGCTCCTATTTCCTCCTGGGTGGCATCAGGGTGCTCCAATACTATTTTCATCAGTTCTGCCGAAGAAATTGACCAACTGTCCATAAATGTACCCGCCAGTTTCAGGTAGAGGTTTATTTCCTCGTCAAAATCCTCCCAGGGAGTTTGTATCGCCAGGGTGCTTTTTGCCTGCTTAAGTTTTTCAAATTTTTCACCTGAATTTATAAAAGCAGGTCCGTTGCTTTCGGATATGCGCGGGGCAGTGTAAGTCTTTTCACCAATCCCAATGGCCATCCGTACGTCTATCGTGCTGATTTTTTTGTTTGCGTCCACCGGATCAATACTTTTTACCAATGCTTTTATTTCCAGCGCTTTATTTAAGGCATCCGCAGCACTGGCAATTTCCAGTTGAAAGAAATCTCCCCAAACCAGTTCCCATTGTCCGGGAGTTTTGCCCCAGGCACCCAGCAATTTTTTTAAGGGATTCAGCCATTTCTCAGGATTGGTCAGCTTACGTGAAGCGATTATATCACCTTTTATTACAGCTATCATGAAAGCAAATATCGTTAAATTCAATGATATTTAGTATTATCGTTTATTAAGACGATATTTTCATTTATCGTCAAAACCGATGATGTTAGATTAATTCCCACAAACTCCTTGAAAACCCCGTTCTGTTTCCAAAATCGTGACCCTGTTGGTGAGGCCGAAAGTTATATATCTGAACTAGTCATTTACCGTATATCTGGATAATCGGAATGAAAAATAACGCAAGTTTCAAAAAGTCGGACCGGCAAGCATAAAGAAAAGACTATGGGTAAACGAAACTCTATAAGGCTTTAGAAAGCACCCGGACTTACCTTTGAACCTGCATTTACTGCAAAGGATCATGATGCCGGCAAAGCGCATTATGATTCTATTTACTATTATTAAAATCCAAAAAAAATGAGCCGGATCGTAGCCATTGTCGGGCGGCCGAACGTAGGGAAATCCACTTTGTTCAATCGCATCACCGAAGCGAGGAATGCCATTGTACATGATACCAGTGGCGTTACCCGCGACCGCCATTACGGGCGCGGAGAGTGGAATGGCACCGCATTCACTATCATTGATACGGGCGGATACGTGCCCCGCCCCAACGACATATTCGAGACCGAAACCAGAAAGCAGGTTGAGATCGCTATTCGCGAGGCAGATTTACTGCTCTTCATGGTGGATGTGGCTGTGGGAATCACCGGAGAGGATGAGGAGTTTGCCAAACTGATGAGAAAAGCAGGCAAACCTGTATTGGTAGTAGCAAATAAAGCTGATAATTTCCAGCGCTATCAGGAGGTATCCCCGTTCTACAAGTTCGGGTTCGATGATGTAATTCCCATTTCATCCATGAGCGGCTCCGGAACCGGGGATCTGCTTGATGCCGTGATGGAAAAGCTTCCGGTGGAAGACAACACCCCGGAAGAAAATCCTGACATCCCGAGATTTGCCATTGTGGGCCGCCCGAATGTGGGTAAATCCACCTTTATCAATGTCCTTATCGGGGAGGAAAGAACCATCGTGTCAGAGATTCCGGGAACCACCCGCGATTCAATTCATACCTTATATAATAAGTATAATAAAGAATTCTACCTCATTGACACGGCCGGTTTACGCAAGAAGAAAAACGTTACGGAAGACATCGAATTTTATTCTGTAATGCGGACAATAAAGGCCGTGGAAGATGCGGATGTATGCTTTGTAATGATTGATGCAAGAGAGGGAATAGAGGCACAGGACATAAATATATTCAGCCTTGCAGTTAAGCGCAGGAAAGGCGTGGTCATCCTCGTGAATAAATGGGACCTGGCAAAGCAAGAAGAAGGCGTAACCACGAAACACTATACGGAAGTGATCCGCGATAAGCTGTCTCCCTTCTCTGATGTCCCTGTATTGTTCATTTCAGCCCTGGATAAAACCCGTATTCATAAAGCGCTTGAGGTGGGCATTCAAGTGTTTGAAAACAGGAAACAAAGGATCAGCACACCAAAACTCAATGAGTTTCTGCTGGAATTGATACAGGCTTTTCCTCCCCCATCTCACCGGGGTAAATACATCAAAATAAAGTATACCACGCAGGTTCCATCAAAGAATCCGGCTTTTGCATTATTTTGTAATTATCCCCAGGCCGTGAAGGAATCTTATAAACGATTTCTTGAAAATAAGATGCGTGAAAAATTCGATTTCACAGGGGTTCCTTTATCATTCTACTTTAAGAAAAAATAATTGGTGTTCATCCCAAATCTTCTATTTTTGCCGCTTATTTTCAATCACCACTAATAGCGAACATGATGATTATTAAAAGGACGGCTTGGTTACTTATGATCGCGGGGATCTTTTCATTTGCAGCTTGTGATAATGCTTCAAACTCTGAAGATGAGCAGGCGGACCGGGAATATGAAGAAATGCGAGACAGCATGCTCCATGACCTGGAAAGCGACCAGTCTATGGAAATGGACAATGCTGCTCAGGACACGGCCGTGATAGACACATCTCTGCTGCCAACTGAAACAGATACTGGCATGAGCCGATAGTTGGGGAGAGGCCAAAAAAATCAGAGGAGTGACACAATCACTCCTTTTTTAGTTTAAATCAGCTTATAGTATCCCTCGAATTCAAACCTTCTTATGTATTTCACGCAAAAAAGGGCGTTTGGATTTTAACTAAATTTGCCCTTTAAAAATTTGAATAATTCTATTAAAAGCAGAGTATGATTGAAGTCGGATATAAAGGTCAAAATTCAACATTGACCCAGATGGGGCTCGAAAAGATACGCAAGGCATACTGGAATCTTTCCCCGGCAGAACTCGTGGAACAGGCTTTGGCAAGAGGCGAAGGAAAACTTGCTGACAATGGCGCATTGGCCGCTGACACCGGGAAGTTTACCGGACGCTCTCCAAAAGACCGCTTTATTGTAGCCGATGATAGAACCCTGGACAGCGTATGGTGGGGAGACGTCAATATTAAATTCGATTCCCAAAAATTTGACGATCTATATGAAAAGGTAATTAATTACCTGAGTGAAAAAGAGGTTTTTGTGAGAGACGCCTATGCCTGTGCCTTGCCGGAATACCGGCTCAGCGTACGTGTCGTTACAGAATCCGCTTTTCAGAATTTATTTGCCTACAATCTCTTTTTACGCCCCAATAAGGATGAAGTAGCGGATTTTTCTCCGGACTGGACGGTGATCGCTGCACCAGGATTTGAGGCCAATCCCGAAATAGATGGAACTCGCCAGTCCAATTTCGCGATCATCAACTTTACCCGCCAGGTAATCCTCATCGGAGGAACCGCCTACACCGGTGAAATTAAAAAAGGGATTTTCTCTGTACTCAACTATATTCTGCCTCACGAACGAAATGTGCTGAGCATGCACTGCTCGGCCAACATAGGCCGCGAAGGCGATACGGCTGTTTTCTTCGGTCTTTCAGGCACGGGCAAAACCACGCTTTCAGCTGATCCTGCCAGAAATCTCATTGGAGATGACGAGCACGGATGGACGGAAAACAGCGTATTCAACTTTGAAGGCGGTTGCTACGCCAAAGTAGTGAATCTTTCCGCCCAAAAGGAACCTGAAATTTATGATGCGATAAAATTCGGAGCATTGCTGGAAAACATCCGCTTCATCCCTGATACACGGAAGCCTGACTATAGCAATACGGAGGTAACAGAAAATACCAGAGCCGCCTATCCTATTGATCATATTGAAAATGCAGTAATACCTTCAGCGGGAGAAGCTCCTCAAAACATTTTCCTGCTTACGGCTGATGCTTTTGGGGTTTTACCCCCCATTTCGCGCCTCACAAAAGGCCAGGCAATGTATCATTTTATCTCTGGATATACAGCGAAAGTAGCGGGAACAGAAGCTGGCGTCACCGAACCACAGATGGCCTTTTCCGCTTGTTTCGGAGCCCCATTCCTCCCATTGCATCCCACCCGCTATGCCGAGATGCTGGGCGAAAAAATTAACAAGAGCAACGTTAAAGTATGGCTTATAAACACAGGCTGGACAGGAGGACCCTATGGAGTTGGTAACCGAATTAATCTGCCTTACACACGGGCTCTCATCAATGCTGCTTTGAATGGAGACCTGGACAATGTGAAATATAGCGAGACCCGCTTTTTCGGACTCAGCATCCCGGCTTCTTGTCCTGGCGTGCCATCCGAAATTTTAAGCCCTCGCAATACCTGGAGCGATAAAGAAGCTTATGATGAGAAGGCTAAGTACCTGGCAGATGCTTTCAATAAAAACTTTGCAAAATATGCAGAAAATGCCAGCAAGGAAATTTTGGAGGCTGCTCCCAAAGGAAACTGATACTGAATTTTAAATATTAATAACTAAAAAGCTGCTCATGAAAATCGAGCAGCTTTTTTTATATAAATCAAATAATTTTTCCCAGAAGAAATTTCAATTTGAACAAAGACGTTTATCTTTCACCCAACATTTAAATGCAAGCACAATGATAAAAAAATTACTACTTCCATTCCTGGCTTTGGCCATCGTTACCTCTTCCTGTAAAAAAGATGAGGACGAAGAGGATACGCAGCCACCATCGGTCAGCATCAGTACTCCTGAAACAGGCGATGTAGTTTCCAGAGGTGATACGCTGGATATCCGCGCTACGGCAACCGATGACATTGAACTTCTGACGGTTGAAATAATTATACTCAACGACAATTCGGAGGTATTTTCCTCGAACAGGCTTTACAGTGGCACCTCTGCGCAGATGGACACAATTTACCGGGCGAACGTGCCTGCCAATACCGAATTAGAGGTAATCGTCAGGGCAACTGACAAAGCCGGTAATAAAGGCGAACAGTCCCGTACTTTGGATGTCGTACAGTAAAATTTTACTTTTTATAAAAAAGCCGGCCTGGGATACAGGCCGGCTTTTTTTGTTGTCAGATTATTCTGGTTGCCAGAACGGTTATCGCGATTCCTTTTCAAAACCATATTGATCAATAAGATAAGTAATCGCTGCCATAGCGGCAGCACCAAGTTCCAGTTCGCGTTTATTCACCTCCTCAAATACATCAGAGGGTGCATGGTGAATATCGAAGTAGCGTTGCGAATCTGGTAAGTATCCAATAAGAACCGGCCCTTGCGGCTTGAGCGGACCAATGTCAGCCCCGCTCCCACCCTTTACCAGGTCGTGCAAACCGTAGGGCGCCAGCAGTGCCTTCCAGCTTAGTATTTTTCTGAAGTTGGCATCGCCTGCATCAATACTGAAACCACGGGGCGTAAATCCGCCGCGGTCCGATTCCATTGCCGCGATATGATTCTCTTCAAGGGAATCAGCAATGGCAGCATAGCGAAGTCCGCCACGCAAACCGTTTTCTTCATTCATGAACATCACCGCGCGCAGCGTACGTTTAGGCTTTATGTCCAATTCCTGAAAAATGCGCAGCACTTCTATCGACTGGACGCACCCGGCTCCGTCATCATGGGCACCTTCGCCATTGTCCCATGCATCCAGGTGTCCGCTCACCACAATGATCTCATCCGGGAATTCTGCTCCCCGCAATTCCCCAATCACGTTGTAGCTCAGTGCATCCGGCAACGTTTCACAGGAAGTCCTGAAATGAAACTTTAGCTCCGGTTCGTTCTTGAGCCGGCTGCTGAGAAGTTCCGCTCCGTTTGTACTTATGGCTACAGCCGGTATTTTTGATACACCTTCGTCATACCGCATTGTGCCGGTATGCGGAAAATCATCAAGCCGCAATCCTACCGAGCGCACCACAACACCGGCTGCACCATATTTAGCCGCTTTCGCTGCACCGGCCCACCGCTGGTCCACAGTTCCGCCATACGATGAAAAAGTAGTGATGTTCTTCGGATCCATAGGCCGGTTGTAGAAAACGATCTTGCCTTTGACGTTGGCCTCACCCAACTGCTCCAGTTCTTCAAAATTCATAACCTCCACTACCTGTGCCGTGAGTCCATCCTTTTCCGTCCTGATGCTTCCTCCTAAAGCTGTCACAGGCACTTCCGAGTTACCAGATTCCTGTTCACCGAGAATGGCAGCATATTCCTTCTCTCCACGAACCCAGTGCGGCACCATGACAGGTTGCAGGTAAACGGTGTCAAATCCGAGGCTATCCATTAACCGGTGGCTCCACTGCACAGCCTCTTCAGCTTCAGGCGATCCGCTCAGCCTGCCTCCAATCTCTTTGGACAAATAGCGAAGCCAGCCGTAGCATTCACCACGCGTTAAGGCAAAATCATAAATTTCCCTGATTTGAACCGAGTCTTTGGTCGTCTGAGCCGGCAGGATTTGAAAACAGCCAGCATAAAGAATTATTAAGAATGCAGTAAAATGTTTATTCATGTCGTCAAATTTAGGCGTCAAATATAATTGAACAGAGGTTTTCGCAGGGACGAACATTCGCCCCTCTCCTTTCAGACATTTTTCCCGGGCGCAAGGAAACGATTATCCATCCTCTTTGCCAAGTCTTATGCGGCTTCCATTCCGTCCTGCCGCTTTGTCAGTGCGCAAATGGCAAAATTTCCTGACAAATTCATTGGCATATATTATGACAACGGCCATTCACGTAACAAATCAATTCAAACTTTAAAATTTTATTCAATATGGGATTGAACATTAAGCCTTTAGCAGACAGAGTGCTGGTACAGCCAGCCGCTGCAGAAGAAAAGACTGCATCAGGTATCATCATTCCTGACACGGCCAAGGAAAAACCACAAAAAGGAAAAGTGGTATCTGTAGGTCCGGGTAAAAAAGATGAGCCAACAACTGTAAAAGAAGGTGACCAGGTGCTGTACGGAAAATATTCCGGATCAGAGATCACAATTGAGGGTGACGACTATCTCATTATGAGAGAATCTGACATTCTCGCAGTTCTTAACAAGTAATATATTAACCAGAAAACAATCAATTAACTATGGCGAAGACAATTCAATTTAACCTCGAAGCGAGAGATGCATTGAAGAAAGGCGTGGATGCGCTGGCTAATGCAGTAAAAGTAACTCTGGGCCCCAAAGGCCGCAACGTGATTATCGATAAAAAATTCGGTTCCCCTACTATTACGAAAGATGGTGTGACCGTAGCAAAAGAAATTGAACTCAAAGATCCCGTGGAAAACATGGGCGCTCAAATGGTGAAAGAAGTGGCTTCCAGAACTTCTGACGCTGCCGGAGACGGTACCACCACAGCAACTGTTCTTGCACAGGCTATCATTAGTGCCGGCCTCAAGAACGTAGCAGCCGGTGCCAACCCTATGGACCTGAAGCGTGGGATTGACAAGGCCGTTGAAGCCGTTGTCTCATTCCTGGGAAAGATGACCAAAGAAGTGGGCGATGACATTAAAAAGATCGAACAGGTAGGAACTATTTCAGCAAATAACGATAGCCAAATCGGGAAGCTGATTGCCCAGGCAATGGAAAAGGTGAAGAAGGAAGGCGTTATCACTGTTGAAGAATCCAAAGGTACTGACACGTATGTGGACGTAGTGGAAGGGATGCAATTCGACCGCGGATACCTCTCAGCTTACTTCGTAACCAACACTGACAAGATGTTGGTGGAACTGGAAGATCCTTATATTCTCATCTATGACAAGAAGGTGAGCAATATGAAAGAACTGCTTCCTATCCTGGAAAAAGTAGTACAAACCGGCAAGCCGCTGATGATCATTTCTGAAGATGTGGAAGGAGAAGCGCTCGCTACATTGGTGGTGAACAAAATCCGCGGATCACTGAAAATTGCTGCTGTAAAAGCACCAGGCTTTGGCGACCGCAGAAAAGCTATGCTGGAAGACATCGCGATCCTGACTGGCGGAACGGTGATCAGCGAAGAAAGAGGCTATAAGCTCGAAAACGCTGATATGTCGTACCTCGGCCAGGCTGAGAAGATCATCATTGACAAAGACAACACTACCGTGGTCAATGGCAAAGGCAAGAAAGATGACATCACTGCCCGCGTAAGCCAAATTAAATCTCAGATTGAAAATACTACTTCAGACTATGACAAGGAAAAGCTTCAGGAGCGCCTTGCCAAGCTGAGTGGTGGCGTAGCCGTACTGTACGTAGGTGCTGCATCTGAAATTGAAATGAAAGAGAAGAAGGACCGCGTAGACGATGCACTGCACGCAACACGCGCAGCCGTGGAAGAAGGAATTATTCCTGGCGGTGGAATGGGCTACATCCGCGCAATCAGTTCACTTGCCAATCTGAAGGTGGAGAATGAAGATCAGAAAACCGGTATTGCCATTATTCGCAGAGCACTGGAAGAACCGCTGAGGCTGATCGTGGAAAATGCCGGTGGCGAAGGTTCCATTATCGTTCAGAAAGTTAAGGACGGCAAGGATGACTACGGTTACAATGCCCGCACAGGTGAGTTCGAAAACCTCATGGAAAGCGGTGTTATTGATCCTACCAAGGTTGCCCGCATTGCTCTTGAAAATGCAGCTTCTGTAGCCGGTATGCTCCTCACTACCGAGTGCGTTCTTGCCGATGAGCCAGAAGAAAACAATGGCGGTGGCGGAATGCCTCCAGGCGGCATGGGCGGTATGGGTGGCATGATGTAATCAGCACCTGAAAATTTAATTACCTGCTATTAGTGAAAAGGCGGAAGTGCAGAACTTCCGCCTTTTTTTATGCAAAAAAAAACCCGGCTGCTACACCGGGTTTTTTCTCATAAATCAGGAAGTGATGGTTTATTCACTTTCTATCTTTATCAAGCGCCTTCAGATAGCCCTGAAAGATTACCAAATGTTCTTCCTCATCCGCCTGTAAACCAATACACAGATCCTGCGTAACGTAATCCACTCCATCGCAGAGCCGGATAATTTTTTTGTATTGCTCAATGGCACCTGTTTCAGCATCCACCACACCTTTTACGATGGCATACATGTCAGTGGTGTCTTCCGGGGGTTGCATGGTTTTCTGCTCCGCATTGAACTCCAGAGAGCCCGGCACAGCAGCGCCCAGTTCCTTCAGCCTTTTGGCAAGCCGCGTGGCATGGCCCAGTTCATCAGCCACTTCCACGGATAGCTTTTCCTTCACTTCCTCAGCCCTTATTCCATCCAGATGAACAGAATTGGCCAGGTAGTTCATCACCGTCTCTATTTCCATCCAATAGCTTTTCTTCAGATTTTCAATGATCTCGTTCTTTTTGTCGTTGCTCATTTTGTAATTATTTATATTTAAAAAAATCCTGGTATTTTCTCATATAAAACCCAATACAGGAAAAGGTTCTCCACGCCTAAATACTTTTCGGGTAAAGAAACCCCTCATTACCAGTCAAATCTTCTTTCAGGAATATTGAGACGCATGGACAGGGTCGTAAAAACCGGCTCGGTGAAAGAAGAAGTTTCTCCACTTTCTTCGCGGAACAATATGTTCAGATCAAGGAACAGATTGTGTCGTGGCTGCCATGTCGTGGTAAAATTCACGAGATGAAGTTTTCGGGTATCTCCTCCGGCTATTTTGTAACCGAATTCTCCAGTGTGATCCTGATTTCCGCGCAGAATATTTCCTCCATAGTTCCGGCCGTCTAAATCTTCCCCATAGGTTGCCCAAACGTGCTGCATCCTGAACTGCAAAAAGGGCCAGGGTCTGTAAATCAATATATTCACCACCTCCCTGAAGGATGCCCCGAGCGGATGTGCCAGCGGTTGATTAAAGTGAGTGTAAGAAGTAGCGGACGTTATCCCGGAATAAGTAAAAGGTCGAACTGTGTTAAATTCCACCTGGTAATCAAGATTTGGAATAGTAAGCGCATCCACATATTTCAGCCCCACTTGCAAACCGTGCTTATTGCCCCACCATTGCGAGCTGTCGCCTCTGTTCATAAAATTATCCAGGAGAAATTCGTCAAAAACCAATTGTCCATAAACGGCTACATTTCCAATGGGAAATATATTAAAATTCAATCCTACCATCGCATTATCCGGGCTGCCAAGATCATGTTCTACCGACCGGTAAAAAATTACCGGGTTCAGATAATTGAGATCGTAGCCTCTGCCGGTGCCCAGCCTGTCATGAAAAATGATTCCTTCAAAAAGTCCTACATTCAGTTTATCTGATATATTAAGACTCAGGTAATGAAAAGCTCCGTACTTTTTATTGTAAGGCTCATCCACGGAGCCAATCCGGTCTGTCATTTCTGTGAATAAATTCTGGTAATTCAGCTTCCATACGTTGGTGTTGATTTTCAGAAAAAGATAATCATCAGAAAAATCAGACATAAGCAAAGAACGGTAGCCATTTCCAATGAAGTTGCGGTCGTGCCCGAACTGAACCCGGATGTGCCGCGTAGGTGATGCTGTAATGTATCCGCGCGCTACAAAATAATCATAGCCGGTTCTGTCAGTGCCAAAGCCTTTGTAGAATCCAGCTCCGGGAATGGCCCTGTGATCTCTCACGAACCGGTCAACATAATCTGGCAAACCTGCCTGGTTTTCCTGGACCATTGCATAAAAGCCAACCTTCCTATCTACACTGCCCCGAAGTTCAAGTCCTCTGGTATTTTGATAAATCGGTCCTTCATCATCAGTTGCCGTTGGGGATTCAGTGACCGGCATTCCATAATGAAAATAAGCTACAGGATTAATGGTCAATTGAAATTCAGGAATATTTATCTGAAAAAAGTTAGCAGGGTCCCGGTAAAAAGTATTCAGCACCGGTCGCTTGCTTTCCTTTGGTAACTGTGGAAATTCAAACAGAAGCTCATTGTGGAGATATTGAAGCTGAAAGCTGTCCTTCGCGCCAAGTGAAGAACTATCGAGCTTACGAAGGAATGCAGCGGCAGCCTGCCTCGGCACTTCCCGAAGATCCAAATACATGGAGTCGTTCAGCTTGCCGCTTTTTATTTCCAGCCTGTCAAGGTATTGATATGAAAGGGTATTGTGCGGAAGATTAGCATCCTGCCCTCTCAGCGATGGTTGTGCAAGCACGATCAGAAATCCAATTGCTAAAATATACTTCATAGGTTGATTTAAATATGGCCGCAAAAATCCGTACTTAATTTTGAATAATAATGGATTGCCGGCATGATGGCTATTTTTGCGCTATGAAACTCGACATCGCAACCGTAGACCGGGTGGCAAGCCTGGCAAAACTCGAATTTACACCTGAAGAGAAGGAGATCCTGCTGAAGGATTTGAACCGGATTATGGACCTTATTGAGAAGCTGAAAGAGGTAGACACCGAGGGCGTGGAGCCGCTCATCTTTATGACGGAAGAGGTGAACGCCTTCAGGGAAGATGTGGAAGAAAAAAACATCACCCATGAAGAGGCGCTGAAAAATGCCCCGACCAAGGATTCAGATTACATTAAGGTTCCGAAATTTTTGGGCAACAAATGAGGGATGAACTCATACAAACCGAAGGAATCGGCAAGATCTACATTATTGGAAAGGTGCAAATAAAGGCACTTGATAAAGTCTCCGTTTCCATCCGGCAAAATGAGTACGTGGCATTGGTAGGTGCTTCTGGTTCAGGTAAGTCTACCCTTATGAATATGCTGGGCTGCCTTGATACACCCACCTATGGAAAATATTTCCTCAACAGGCAGGATGTAAGCTCCATGAATGACGATGAACTGGCCAGGATCAGGAACAAGGAAATAGGTTTCGTTTTCCAGACATTTAATCTGATCCCCCGCATGTCGGCACTTGACAATGTGGCACTGCCGCTGGTTTATGCCGGAACCGGACGCAAAGAGCGGACAGCACGGGCAAAGGAAGTGTTGACCGATGTGGGCCTGGGCGATCGCATGGATCATAAACCGAATGAACTTTCGGGCGGACAGCGGCAGCGTGTGGCAGTGGCGCGGGCGCTGGTCAACAATCCTTCAATTATCCTCGCTGACGAGCCGACAGGAAACCTGGATACCAAGACCAGCGTAGAGATCATGGACCTGTTTGAGGAACTGCATTCCCGCGGCAATACCATCATTGTCGTAACGCACGAGCACGACATTGCCGAAAGGGCCAGACGCGTAATCCGTTTGCGCGATGGCAATGTGGAAAGCGACAAACTGAACCGTGAAGAAACATTTGATTCCGGGGATTCTTCCCTGGGGAAAAATGAAAGCTTCGAACTGTGATTATTTAAAAACTAAAGATTTTAATTCGCAAAAGCTTTTTTTCCCAAGCTTTATGGTCCAATAAAATTGCGAAAACAATTGATTTTATGCCATTACAGAATCTCAATTAAGTTTTAATTTAAATAAAAATAATTAATATAATTATTTGTGAAACCTAGTGGCCTTGAGCCTTCGTGGCAAAAAACAGCAACCATGAAAATTTATACAAAAAAAGGAGACCAGGGATTTACCTCATTGATCGGTGGTTCCAAGGTTCAGAAGTCGCACATACGCATTAATGCTTATGGCACAATTGACGAACTCAATTCATTTCTCGGCCTGGTGCGCGACCATACCACTGGAGAGCAGGAGCGGGCAGAATTATATCATATCCAGAATCAACTGTTTACCATAGGCTCACTGCTGGCCTCTGAACCTGGCAAAAGCAAAATGAAATTGCCGGAGCTAAAGCAATCCAGCATAGATATGATGGAGCAGGCGATGGACAAAATGAATGAGGCACTGCCGGAACTGACAGCCTTTATCCTTCCTGGTGGCCACCCCACCGGCTCCTACTGCCACATAGCCCGCTGCGTATGCCGCAGGGCCGAACGCCTCGTAGTTGAACTAAATACACACGAGCCTCTGATCCCGCTCGTAATCCCCTTCCTCAATCGTTTATCCGATTACCTCTTCGTGCTGGCCCGCAAAATGGTGCATGATGCCGGTGGGGAGGAAGTGCAGTGGGAGCATGAGTAGGCCAAATAGCCTGTGCGTTCATAATTATTTCTGATATGTGATATTTATTTTGAATAAAATTTGTCGTCCTGCCAATAGGCCGGGTTGGTTACAATGTAATCAGAAATGTGCTGATATTCTTCATCATTGCGGATAATGTGGTCGTGGAAACGGGATTGCCAGGCATTGGGCAATTTCAATCGGTTGGCGTGTTTGGTCACGGCCGATTTGTAGGAACCGATAATTGATGAAACCGTGTTTTTGCCGATGTTTTGAAAACGGTTGTGTCCAATAGATTGACGATTTGACATTTCATCTATCGTTTCGTTGGTCATTGGTGGTTGTTGGCGTTGTCATCGTCCACGTCACCAATGCCAACGTGCGTATCCGGTTTATTCAAAATCAATATGCCGTGAACATGATTGGGCATCACCACAAAATCACCTAATTCCACAAATGATGCATGATTAGATTTCGTACCATAAAATATCGGCAATCACCCCGGTGTTGGACAACCCCATTTTACCATCCACAATTTCCCCGAAATAATGTTTCCAAGTCTTTGGTACAAATCGTAATAAAATACGCCCCGTTCCAACTGTAATCCCACCATTGGGCACGGGCCGATGCGATGCGATATTTGTTTTTGAATTTTTCCATGTTGCATCATTTAAAACACATTGCATGCATGCAATGTGTTCCCCTGCTGTTTCATTGGGTTATTCTGCGAATATTTGCAAAAAAGCTGTAGCCCTTGGCAATTATTGAAGATCTTTGTTTTGGCTTTTCGTGTAGAAAAACTCAAGGCCGCTCTGAGCACCTCACTGCTGGATTCGTATTACCCTGATTCCACTCAAACTAATCGCGCATATTCTACCGTTATTTTTTATCATTAAAAAAATTCCAATCCCATGAAAATGCTCTTATTGCTTGCTGTAGTAGTTTTAGCGCCTTCACTCATTTATGCCCAAGGCGAAGTTATACATCACGTCTACTTTGAATTCGACAAACATTCCCTCAAGACACAGGAAGTGGAAGCGCTCGATCAGTTTATTGAGCAGTACCAGGCTTCAGGTGCAGAAAAGCTGATCATCCACGGACATACCGACAGCTTCGGTACAGATGGCTATAATCTCATCCTCAGCCTGCGTAGAACCAGCGTTGTACAGCAATATCTCGAAAAACAAAATATCCCATCTGGAGAAATTGATTTCAGCAGTTTCGGAGAAACGAAACCCCTGGTGGCCAACAGTACAAACGAAAACAGGCAGAAGAACCGTAGGGTGGAACTGGCTTATAAAGTCCCTGTGATTCCCCAAACTGCTGAGGTGGAGGTAAGTCCCGAAGAAGAATGTCCCCCACGGGTAATTGAGGGTGCAAAGGGATCGCAAATAATTGCTTCCTGCGACTGCTTCGATGGTATTGATGTGAACGAGATAGAGGTCAAGATAACGGAAGTAAACACTCCGGCCGAAATGATTGAAGAAGACATTATCACTGTAGATGCCCTTGGAAATTGTCTGGAAACCGGTGGGATGATTTTCGTAGAGATCCTGCACAAGGGACAACCTGTAAAGGCAAGTAATGATACTTGCATGAAAGTGCGAATTCCCGCACCCACCATTGATCCTGAAATGCGCCTCTACCAAACCCGCAAGATGGGCGGCTTAACAGGCTGGAGCAGCGAAAGCCAGAAACTGGACTTTACAGTTGAAAATGGGCGGTCGTACTACGAGTTCAATATCACAGGAGGTGGGGGTTTCAATGCAGATAAAGTTTTAAGTCCCGTGGCCCTTGTTAGCGCTCCGGTTGCATTCGTTGCCAATATTATTGAGAATCTGAAGAACGATGGGTTGGTGGTGAAAACGCGCAAGTATCGTATATCGATGGCATACCTCACCAATACCAGCGGAAATACAATGGACAAAGGACGTAAACTTACCTTCAGAAAAGTAGGCTTCCGCGATTGCTTTCGCCAACCTGATTCTAAGGTGATGATCACCTTAGCGAAAAATGGAGAAACTTATATGGTAGAAAAGCAGCTTTCAGACTTGCGCTACAAAAGATTCTGGCGAAAGTATGTAGTGAAAGCAGGCGACATAGAACCGGATCAGAATGATGTGGTGCTGCAAGGCACAAGAGTAGCTCATTAATAGCCTTTCTGCCCGGATATCCGTTCACAAAAGTCATGGCACTTTCATTTTTCAGGAAACGTGATGTACCATACAACCACCCTCCTTCCTACACCATATTGGCTTGCCAGATGAACCACGCATAAACGCCAAATCGCAGAAAACGAGCAAGCGACCAAAGCATATATTTGAGTGGCGACATGCCAACTGCACCGGTGAGGATGGCAATGGCAGAGAATGGCACTGGCGTGAGCGCAGCAACAAGTACGAGAAAGAATCCATAGTCCCTCAGCTTTTCCTGGTATTTGCCAAGAAAACGCCTGCGAAGCCACCTGTAAAGAATGGTTTTATTCAGGTAGCGCCCAAAGAAAAAACCAATGATTCCTGCCGCATAGGAAATCGCTGCAAGGATGGCTACCTGCGTAATGTAGTATGAAACGCTTTCTTCTCGCAGCGCCCAGATGAAAAACACCTCGGGCGGGATGATCCCAAATACGACTTCCGATACAATAAAGATGATATAAACCAACGTAGGATTGGTGTAAACAGGCGCCAACCACGCGATCTGCTCTGCATCCATGGAGTTGCGGGCAAGGATAAAGAGGAGGATCAACAGACCGAGATAAAGCAATCCTTTGATCAGGTTGCGGAAGAAAAACTTAAATCGTTCGCTCATGTGGATAATCTGTAAATATTCAGGAAATTCCTTGCTGAAATTTGGCGCAAAAATGACCAACACCCGGCTATTTTTTTCGCCATTCTTCAAATAATTCTGCCAGTTGTGCGTCTGGGAGTTGAGGCGAATTATACATCCCCTTCAACTGTCGCTGCCGGAATGCTTCATAAAGCGATACGGCACAGGCCACGGATACATTCAGGCTCTCGGCCATTCCGATTTGAGGGATCATAAAATTTCCGTCAGCAAGGGCTGCGGCTTCTTCAGAAACGCCATCATGTTCATTTCCAAATACGAGGGCTACTGGCTGTGTAAGGTCAAGCGCGTATAGCGGTTTCGAATCCGCAGTTATTTTGGTTGTAAATATTTTGAAGTTTTGTTGTCGAAGCACATCAAAGCATTCGGCAGGACTGGAATATTTTTCCACCTTTACCCACTTTCGTGTACCGGCAGAACTACGCTTGCCCATGCGCGATTTTTTACCGGTCTGCATCTTCTCAAATATTCCGTGTACCTGCATTACACCCACGGCATCGCTGGTGCGCAGCATCGCTGAAATATTGTGAATATCGTGTACCTCTTCCAGTACAATGGTGAGTCCGGGTTGCCGGAACCTGAGAATGCGTTTTATCTTCTCAGTTCGTTTTTCGGAGATAAACCCGGATCTGATACGTCTGGACATGGAATAGCGTCAGTTGCCTTTAAAGGTGGCTTTGCGTTTTTCATTGAATGCCGCCACACCTTCAGCATAGTCGTTGCTTCGTCCGGCTATTTCCTGGCAGTAAGCTTCGTATTCCAGCATCGTTTCCAAGTCAGAATAGGTTGATTTATTGAGCATGGCTTTCATAAGTCCAATAGCTTTGGTAGGAGCAGCAGCGTAGTAAGAAGCAATTTTCTGCACGGCTTCATCAAGTTTCTCAGCAGGAACCATTTCATTTATCAATCCCAATTGCAGGGCTTCATCTGCCTTCACTTTTCTTCCTGTGGTAGCCAGTTCAAATGCCTTGAGGCTGCCCAGGGCACGCGGTAGGAAATAAGAAGAGCCTGAATCCAGCACCAATCCCACATTCACAAATACTTCAATCAGCGAAGCGGAATCCACGGCCACCACATAGTCGCAGGCCAGCACCAGCGAACATCCCGCACCGGCAGCCACGCCATTGAGCCGGCAGATGATGGGTTTAGGCAGGTTGCGCATCGCGCGGATAATGGGATTATAGCGCTTGTGCAGCGAATCACTTAGCGAACGGTTCTTAGATTGTGCAATGTCTTTCAGATCCTGGCCGGAACAAAAAGCTTTTCCTGCGCCTGTCAGGATCACGACCCTGACTTCATTATCCCTCTTCACTTGTTTCAGCGCATCCTGGAGCGCAAAGCTCTGCTCATCATTGAAGGCGTTAAAGACATCGGGCCTGTTGAGGGTTATTGTGGCAATCCCGTTTTGCTTTTCGAGTTTTATGGCATCAGACATAATTGACAATTTTTATTTCTTGAACGGGCAAAAGTAGGAAGGAGCGCCTAATGGACGGCAGCGATATAATGGTTCCGGGCTACGGAAGAATATCAATGGGGCCTTTTCCTTCGCGTACCACCGCTACTTCGTTTCCTGTGCAATCAATCACGGTACTGGCTTCGGTACCACCCGGACCGCCATCAATTACCAGATCCACCAGGTTCTTGTATTCCAGCAGCATTTCTTCGGGATCAATAAAGTAGCGGGTAATCTCATCCTCTGACGAAAGCGAGGTAGTAATAATAGGATGGCCAAGTTCCTTAACCAGCGCGCGGGGAATGTTATTGTCCGGAACCCGGATGCCTATTTCCCGTTTTTTATTCTTGAATAATTTGGGCACGTTGCTGTTGGCATTAAGAATAAAAGTATAGGGGCCGGGCAGCGCTTTTTTCATCATTTTAAAAATGGGATTCTCAAATTGTTTGGTATAGAAACTGATGTTGCTCAGATCTTCACAAATAAGGGCAAGGTTGGCTTGCTCCGGCTTTTTACCTACAATGCGGCAAAGCCTGTCAATGCTGCTTTGGTTGGCCATGTCGCACCCCAAGGCGTAAACCGTGTCAGTTGGATAAATGATGATTCCGCCATCCCGAAGCAGATCAACGATATGCCGGATATGGCGGGGAGCAGGATTTTCAGGATATACCCTGAGGATTGTGGCTGTCATGGATTTTAATTTGAGATTTAAAAATAAAATTTTTCCCTGTCAATTTACACCTCGTTACATAAGGCAAATCGCCTGTTGCAGGTTCAATAATTGTGAAGATTCAGAAAATGGATTTTGCAATAAAAAACCCGTGGTTAAGGATTGTGCCACGGGTTTTCGCTCATATTTCAGCAGTACGATCAGTTCATTACCTCCTTCACTTTTTCTGCTGCCTCTTTCAGCAATACGGCTGAGAAAACCTTCAGTCCGCTTTCATCAATTATCTGCTTTGCTTCTTCGGCATTGGTTCCTTGCAGCCTCACGATAATCGGGATGTTGATGTCGCCAATATTTTTGTAAGCCTGAACTACACCTTTCGCAACGCGGTCGCAACGAACGATGCCTCCGAAAATGTTCACCAGGATTGCTTCTACCGCTTCATCTTCCATGATGAGCCGGAACCCTGCTTCCACGGTTTCAGGATTGGCCGTACCGCCCACATCCAGAAAGTTGGCCGGTTCTCCGCCTGCAAGCTTTATCATATCCATTGTGGCCATTGCCAGGCCCGCTCCGTTCACCATGCAGCCTACATTTCCATCCAATTTAATATAGTTCAGATTATGCTCCTTTGCTTTTACTTCCAGCGGGTTTTCCTCGCTTTTATCACGCATTGCGGCCAGTTCTTTATGGCGGAACAGGGCATTATCATCAAGCCGGACTTTACTGTCAACGGCAAGTATTTTATTGTCAGAGGTTTTGAGAACGGGATTGATCTCAAATAATGATGCGTCAGATTCGCGATAGGCTTTCTCCACGCCCATCACGAATTTGGTCATGTGTTTAAAAGCATCTCCGCTCAGGCCCAGGTTAAATGCAACTCTTCGCGCTTGGAAGGGCTGAAGTCCGAGGCCAGGATGGATATGCTCTCTGAATATCTTCTCCGGGGTTTTCTCCGCTACTTCTTCGATGTCCATCCCTCCTTCCGGTGAATACATCAGGACATGCCGACCTTCTTCGCGATCGAGTAAAAGGCTCATGTAGTATTCTTCAGGTTCGCTTTCACCGGGGTAATAAACGTCCTGGGTTATCAATACTTTATTCACCAGCTTGCCCTCTTCTCCTGTTTGGGGTGTTATCAGGTTCATTCCTAAAATGTTGCCGGCTATTTCCTTTACGGAATCCAGCGATTTAGCCAGTTTTACCCCGCCACCTTTTCCGCGGCCCCCTGCGTGGATCTGGGCTTTTACCACCCACCATTCGGTGCCGGTGTCTTTGCTAAGCTTCCTGGCAGCTTCTACTGCCTGCTCAGGCGTTTCAGCTACAATACCTTCCTGGATTGCCACACCGGCATTTTTTAGTATCTGTTTGCCTTGATATTCGTGTAAGTTCATTTATTTTTTAATATGTTAATTGCGAAAGCTCAAAAGTATTCCTTTTACAGCCAAGTGCCAAGTTCAGGCAAGCCATTCAATTATAGGGCAGGCTGGGAACAGAGCACATTAGCGATGTTGATGATAGGCTACCAATCTATGGATAGGCTCCTGGATAACGTTTCCGGGAGAATATCCGGCTTCGGCCAATAAATGCTCCCAAAGCTCCCTGAAATAATAGGCCACTGAACCTAGTGCATGTACGCTCAAATGACGGGTTGAATTCAGCTTATTCAGATGTACATCTATAAACTCGGTAAACGCTTCTTTAATTAAATCCTTCACCATGGATTCATTCCTGTGATGATGAATGAAAGGCGCAAAAGAGGCAATGAAGCGGTTGGGGTGGGAATGACCATACACACGCTGAAGGATTTCATCTTTGCTCATTTGGAATTCAGTATTAAATTTTGAAATGATGGTTGCAGGCAAATCTTTGTTCAAGAGCCTGCGCAGAAATTTATTTCCAATGTGCTGTCCGCTTCCTTCATCGCCCAGGATGTAACCAAGACCTCCGTGTTGTTCCACTATTTCATGGCCATCATAGTGGCATGAATTTGAGCCCGTACCAAGAATGCAGACAATGCCGGGTTTATCTTCGCAGAGAACGCGGGCTGCCGCAAGCAGATCGTGCTCCACCTCTGTTTTCGCTTTTGGAAATTGTTGCAGCAATGCTTTCTCCACCACCTGATTTCGTCCCGGTGATGAACAACCTGCCCCATAAAAATAAATATGTGATACCTGTCCGGAATCTATTGAATCTAAATCTTCACGCAGCGCCTTTGAAATAGCAGCAAGGTCATGAAGCATAGGATTGATGCCCGTCCCTTTTATGTATTGCAGATCATTTTCTGAGCAAACGGCCCAATGGGTTTTAGTGCTTCCACTATCTGCCACAAGGGTTACGGCACCGGGTCGTATTTCGTACATAAAAGGTTAATTCGCTTTATCGGAATTATAATTTTTCTCTCCGGCCAAAACTGGTACCCCAAGGAGGTTTTCACGTGGCGGAATAGGACAGGTATATTCTGCATTGTAGGCGCAATAGGGATTATAAGCCAGATTGAAATCCAGCATCATCTCCTCATCTTCGGGTATTTCCACATCCAGGAAGCGGCCCCCGCCATAGGTTTCACGGCCATTGCTCGGATCCATAAAGGGAATGAAGACGGCATTCCTGTATTCTTTTGAACTGAGAAAATCATTGCTGCGATAAGCGAACAGGGACTGCTTTTCACCTTTCAGTTTAAAATCCAGGCGGGCATAACGGGTATAGGCTTCTGTGCCGCCATTTGTATAAGCTATATTAACCACTTCTGGCTGGGGGAGAATTTCAAATTTTGCCTTGACAAAAAAAGCAGAATCCAGCGGAAAATAATTCAGCCTTTTGAAGCTGCTGCGTTCTGCCTCCGGAATGGGGGTTGTTGCGGGGTCTTTAAACAGCGAATCCTTTTCCACACGCAAACCGGCTATCTCTTCCCGGTGATTCTCTTCCGACTCCTTTTTACAGGTATTAGCCGAGAAGAGCAGTAAACCAAATACAGAAATAAACATCAACCGCATCATTGTACAACGGCTTTTTGCTGAACCTGAAGAACATCCAGACCGCTTCCTTTTTGATGCACAAAGGCTACAATATCCAGGTTTTCTGCCACGTACTCCGGATTTAACTTTACACGGTATTGTTTAATAATTACGCGACCTTTTTCAAGCTGTGGCGTCAGCTTTTTGCCTGCGGATATTGTGATCATTTCCCGCAACACGTGGTTGTGTTCGTAATCTTCAACGTAGACCTGGTCATCCTTTTGCCAATCAATCATGTGGCTTTCAAGAATACCAATGGAAATGTAATTTTCTTCAGAAACATCCTGCGTGTAATGAAGCTCTGTAGTAATTACCACTTCATTCAAAGCCGCATCATATTCTGTTTCGAGAATAAGATTTACGGGTGTCTCAACCTGCAGACGCTGCTGCGTATAACCTTTCCATTTCGCATCCGTTATCAGAATGTTCTGCTCAAATTTGATCCGGTCTACAGCTCCTATGGGCAGCCCGTTAAATAGACCAAGGAGACTCAATATATCGGCTGCCGCATCCCGTCTGAAATCATACTTGCTTTCATCCAGAGGAGTTACCAAAGCCCCAACGCCTGATCCCGATGGATGGAGGCTCACGACTACCACGCGTCCCGGATTTTCATCAGCAATAGTGGATGCTACTACTTGTGCAGCAGGACAATTTGGACAGCGAACGCCAGTAAAATCCTCAATGAGCACATTCTTCTGCTGCGAAGCCTGAGTGGTACTCGCGACATACGTGGTATCCGTTAAAGTGGTATCAACTACCTCCGGGGTCATGTCTATAAATGGAGGCATTTCCTTGCATCCGGTTATCAGGCCCACAGCCAAAATTGCAAGGATCAGAAGTGGCGTATTTCTTTTCATAATTTTAATATTTAAAAATTAGTAGTCAGCCCAAACCTCATGCCGCTGAAGGCAGGTTCTACCCGGCAAACACCACCCGTGCATACAACGCCCTCCACCTGCTTCACGTATCCCAGGCTGAAGCGGGTTTGCTTTTGGGTAAACGCGCCAAAGAAGGAGTAATAATGTACCATTTTCTCTGATTCTGTTGGTTTGGTATTGACCATGTCCGAAACAGAGATAGAATATTTGGGAGCGATATTAAGTTCGGCCAGCGCCAATGCAAAGTCACCCAGATCCTGCTCAGCACCGGTTTCATTGTGGTTGGTTTTGAACACGTTATTGAGCAAAGCATTGATACGTGTATTCCGTTGCGTAATCATGTACTGGAGTTCAACCCGCAGCGACTTTTTACGATCCAGTTTTTGCGACAGTTCCACATAAGGTGTGAGGGTTTGTACCATAGGTGCCGTAGGCTTAAACTCATATACTTCCTGATTGTAATCTACTGCCTGCAAACCAAAGCGGGTTTTGGTATTAATACTATGCTTTCTGTAATAATCAATCAAATATTCACGGAAAAGTTTTTCTCCGTTCAGCCGGTGAATATCGCTGAAATTAAGCATAATAGTGTTGTCTTTTTTCGGAGTCCAGGTCACCTCAAACTGCACGCCTTCTTCTCCCTCAGCGATGGCCGCACCATTGTAGCGGGCAGGCAGGGTGTAGGCATTCTGCCGGTTGAGGGAAGGGAGATAGTTTACCAATCCCTCCAGCAGGATTTGTTCAGGTGAGGTTCTGATCTCAAAATTATCAATCCTGCGGTACTGGCCGCTAATACCAAAACCTTTGCGAGAGTAATTCAGGGCGGTATAAATGGCATTTCCATCGCGAAGCCGTAACCTCCCTCCCTGGTCTCTTATTACATCATCTGTTTTGCCGGCATATTCTACGTACCAGCCAATGCTTTTATAGCTGAGCCGGTTAAAAAAGCTATAGGCGTAAACATTGTATTTCGGGATGAAACGATCTTCCAGAGGATAGGAGTTGATCTGGTCGGCAACTATTTGCATTGTGCTTTGGTCTATCGTACGGTTCACTATTCCTGCGCCTGGCACGATGCTCAATCTTTTTCCCAGCTTTTTATAATACTCCGCGCTTGCACCTTTTATAATAGGATCAAATACACCCAGACGATTTTTCTGCTGGCCTGTAAAACCTTTGATCATAAAATCCTTGAAGGGCCTGTACTCCACGCGCACACCGCGGGTTGCATAATCGAGCCCGATCTGCCGTTCCTCAAACGCCCTGTAAATAAGCCCCGCTCCGATCTGATCATAAAAATGGCCGGCAGTAATGTTCACATTGTCAATGTCTTTCCTCACCGAGAAAAAGCCGATTCCCTGCGCAGAATAGGCCTCAATAGGGTTTAGCAGCGGAGAATTGTGAAAAAGATCATAGCGCATATTGAACTGCCAACCTTCGTAGCGATAGTCAAGGTATAACCATGAGTCGGCTGAAGAGAGCTCGCGGAGGTATTGGGTCGTAGTCGTACCAATGTTGCTGTCCAGATCATAGAAGCTGGCATTGAGCGTAAAATCGCCTGACAACTGTCCTTTCTCCTGCGCTAGCAGGGTGGAATTCAGAAACACCAATAGCAGGCTGAAGAATATGATTAAATATTTCATCTAAAGAAATTATTAACGACTTTCAAGGAGCAAATTAGTTGAATAAAAGCCGGAAATAGAAAAGCGGGTTTTTCATCTGCGCCCTTACTTCCACATCGTTGTACATCGTAGTAAAAACCTCCTGCAAAGATTCGCTGCCAGAAATTTTATTTACTACAAAATTAAAGAGAGGTGGAACAGCAGACAATTGTTGAAGCGTACGGCTCAACTTCAGTTCATCCCAAAGCTTGGTATAAACCATTGTATCATATCCGAAAAGATGTCTGGCAGAAAAATCATTTGCGGCAATCGCTTCGGCAGCAACCTTTGCCGCGAGCATTCCGCTTACGAAAGCATTGCCTATGCCCTCGCCTGTGAATGGATCAATCAGATAGCCGGAATCGCCTGTTAGCAAATAGTTGCTGCCTGACAACGAGCGCTTCTTCGATCCCAGCGGAAGGCCCCATCCCTGTATTTTGCCTTCCGGTCTGGCATTTTTGAATCTCTGCTTTAATACCGGATGTTCAGTCACCAAGCGCAACAGTTCCTTGCGAAGGTTTACTTTTTTCTGGCTCACCTTACTGCTCAGCATTCCCATCCCCACATTGCAACTACCGCCCGGCAGCGGAAAGATCCAGAAATAGCCGGGCAGCAGTTCATTGATAAAATGGAGTTCGAGATAATTCTGCGGATGCATTCCTTCCACACCTGAATAATACGCCCGGATGCCGGCACAATAATGTTTTTCTTCTACTGTGGTTCCGCCTACCTGCTTTGCAATCACTGATCGTGAACCTTCTGCCGCAATGGCTAAAGAAGTGTTAACCTGTTTTTGAATACCGTTGTGGCGCACGGTAAGCGTTATTCCTTCCGTTTTCTGTACCGCATCCAGCAGTTCAGCTTTTTGCCATATTTCCGCGAATTCAGTATCCAGGTGATCAAAGATCAGTTGATCAAAATGCAGGCGTCTGGAAATGTAGCCGGGGCTATCTGTGGCAGAAGATGGGAAGCCGATATCCACATTTTTCCCGTTTGGAGCATAAAAAGTGATACCAAAAGCCGGAAGCAGATTTTCCCGGCCCTCGAAATGCTCCTTCACAAATGCCGGGTCATACTTTGTAAGGGTATCCAGCACTTTGCCGCTGATGGCATCCCCGCATATTTTATCGCGCGGAAACTTTGCCTTATCAATGATGAGGTGTGGGATCTTTTGTTTGGAAAGGAAAAGTGAAGTGCTTACTCCTGATGGTCCGGCACCGGCAATCACTATTTGCTTCTCTATGGATGAAGAAGTAGAAATAAGATTAAATTTTAGCGGCTGCAAAGGTAGCTCTTACAACATGCCTTCATCCGCAAAACTTGTGTAGTCGTTATTGGTAAAAATGATGTGGTCAATCAGCCGGATATCGAGCACATCACCCGCCTGCTTCAGTTTATTGGTAAGAGAAATATCGGCCTGGCTTGGCTTTATGTTGCCGGAAGGATGATTATGGCAAAGAACGATAGAGCAGGCCAGCTCTTCCAGTGCCGGACGGAAAATGATTTTCGGATCTACCACAGTTCCTGAAACTCCGCCCGTGCTCACATGATGATGACGAATGACCTCATTGCTGCGCCTTAGCAACAGCACATAGAACTGCTCCATCTCCAGGTCGGCCAGCAATGGATACATATAGTCGTAGGCATCCTTGCTGGAAGTGATTTTAAGCCGTTTCCTCTTTTCAGAGGTTTTTCTCCTGCGCCCAAGTTCCATAGAAGCTGCAATGGTGATGGCCTTTGCCGGGCCAATGCCTTTTGGCTTACAAAGCTGTTTGATGGTGAGTTGTCCGAGCTTTTCCAGATCGTGTTCCACCTGCTTGAGAAGGTCCTTGGCTACTTCAACTGCGCTGCGGTCAGGGGTGCCGCTACCCAGTAGGATGGCAATTAATTCTGCATCGCTCAGGGCTTGCTTTCCCTTCAGCAGCAGCTTTTCGCGGGGACGATCCTCTTCGCTCCATGAAAGGATGCCCTTTGGCACTTTTGGTTCTTGTGGCATGGCCGCGAATTTACGAAGGTGCAGAAACTGAAAAGGATGCCCGTGAGCATCCTTTTATATCTTTCCGAAAAAGCCTGGCGATTAAGACAGGCTGTTCACAAGCCGCGATAGCTTGGACTTGTTGTTTGCCGCCTTGTTCCGGTGGATCATTTTTTTCTTTGCAAGCTTGTCCAGCATTGAAGAAACTTCCACAAGCTGCTTTTGAGCTTCTGCCTTGTCGTGTGTATTTCTCAGCTTCTTAATGGCATTTCGCAATGTCTTTTTATAGTAGCGGTTTCTTAGCCGTTTTACTGCGTTTTGCCGAATTCTTTTAATTGCTGAAGCGTGATGTGCCATGTAAAATTAATTTTTGGAGGTGCAAAAGTAGAGAGAAATAATTTCTTCTCATAACCTATTACCGATGCCGAATTATTTCAGAGCTTTTAGCTGATCCTCCAGTTCGTATTCATCGCCTTCTGTGTAGCCGGTATGTTTGTACACAATATTCCGGTTTTTGTCTACGAGGATGGTGTAGGGTATTGTGGCCCAGTTAAGTGCCCGTTTCGTATCGCTGTTTTCATCCAGCAATACATGAAATTCCCATCCCTTGCCATCAATGTAGGGACGGACCTTCATGCTGTTCCGGGAATCGTCTACAGAAATGGCGAGAAGGCGAACACCATACTTGTTCTCCCATTCGTCCAGCAGGCCGCTCACATTATCAAGCTCTTTTTTGCATGGCGTACACCAGGTAGCCCACAATGAAATGATCAGGGGTTTGCCATCATTAAGATATTCCTGAAGGTCTACTTCCTCTCCATCCAGGGTGGTCAATATTACAGAAGGTAAAGGTTTTCCTTCTTCCTTTTCAGCCTCCTGTCCCTGCAGATTCGAGAATAGCAAGACTGCAACAAGCGTAAACAGTAGATTTTTCATAAGTGAATTGATTTTGCCGCGAATGCTCAAAGATAACGCCAATTGAGATTTAAATTTTTGAGGAGAAGTGCCCGCTGGCGCAAACTGAAATGTCTGCCAACAACGTAATCTTTCAATAAAACCGCTAGCGGTAATTAGCTTTAGCCATGAAAACGGGAAATTGTCATAATGATAAATAAATAGGGATTTTTGCAACTTAAAGTAGAAGGAATAAATGAAATTCATTGAAGTAAATAATAAGGCCACAGCCCGGATGTTTTTAGAAATGCCAGTGGATATCTATAAAAATGATCCGAAGTGGATCAGGCCGCTGGACAAGGATATTGAGTTGGTATTTGATCAGGAACAAAACAAGTTTTTCCGGCATGGGGAGGCGGTACGCTGGGTGCTGCAAAATGATGAGGGAAAACCCGTAGGCCGGGTGGCAGCCTATATCAACCGTAAAAAGCTGGATAAGGATTTACCGGTGGGAGGCATGGGATTTTTTGAGTGCGTAAACGACCAGTCCACGGCCGATGCGCTTTTCAATAAGTGCGAAGAATGGCTGGAGGAACGCGGAATGAAAGGAATGGACGGCCCCATCAACTTCGGAGAGCGCGACCGTTGGTGGGGGCTGCTGGTGGAAGGATTTGAAGAGCCCACCTACTGCATGAATTATCATCGCCCGTATTATCGTGAGTTGTTCGAGAACTATGGATTCCAGCTTTACTTCCGGCAATATTGCTACAGCTATGAGGTGGGGCAGCCAGTTCCGCAACGATTCAAAGAGGCGGCTGAAAAAATCGCAGGGGATGATCGCTACAGCTTCCGCTACGCCAAAAAAAGTGAGTTGGAAAAATACGGTGAGGATTTTCTTGAAATTTATAATGATGCATGGGGTGGCCATTATGGATTTAAAAAAATGGACAGGCGCCAGGCAATGGCCATTCTCAATAGCATCAAGCCAATAATGGAAGAGGAACTGATGTGGTTTGGGTATTATGATGAGAAGCCTATTGCCTTTTTTCTGATGCTTCCGGAACTGAACCAGATATTTAAATATATGAACGGGAAATTTGGTTTATGGGAAAAACTAAAATTTCTGTATTACCGCTGGCGGGGGGTAAACCGCAAAATGTTCGGTATCTTGTTTGGTATTGTGCCCGCTCATCAGGGCAAAGGAGTGGAAGGTGCGATAATCAATGCCGCAGAAAAGGTAATTAAACCAATGAGAAAATACGATGAACTGGAAATGATCTGGATCGGTGACTTTAACCCAAAGATGATAGGCATGGTTGAAAAGCTTGATGCAAAGCGAAAAAAGATCTATCATACTTACCGAAAATATTTTGATCCTTCTATTCCTTTTAAAAGAGCGCCAATTTTAAATGGATCAAATCAGAAAAATTAAAATGAAAAATAAATTAATATTTAAAAGAAAATTATTACCGTTTTTAATAATTGGTTTTTTCGTTCTTCTGGTTTCATGCGATGGCGGCAATTCTGAGGAATATGTTGAAACCTCGGATTCCATTCCAATGACGGAAGATTCCTGGATGATGGAGATTAGCAAGCTTACAGACAAAATCAAGGAAGATTCCCTCTCTCCAGCACTATATTACGAGCGGGCGGGGCTGTACATGAAGCGGCAGAGGGACCAGATGGCGCTGCTGGACATGGAGCGAGCCGTTGAACTCGATTCGCTGAACCCCGAATACTACGAGCGCCTGGGCAGAATATCCTGGAACCTGAAATCAAGCCGGGGCGCAATAGATGCCTACGAGAAAAAAAAGCTGCTGGATACCAATGATGTCAGCACCTATCTGCGGCTGGGGGAGTTGTACCTTTACCTGCCGGACCGCGAGCAGTCCTTCAGAAATCTCAATGATGCATTACGACAGGATCGTTATAATGCCCGTGCATATTTTCTGAAAGGAATGAATTATAAAGAAATGGGTGATACGCAACGTGCGATCAGCAACTTTCAAACGGCCGTGGAAGTGAACCCGGAATTCTATGATGGCTATATTCAACTGGGCCTGCTTTTCCTGAACCGCAACACCTCACATGCAGTCAGCTATTTTTCGAATGCCGTGGAACTTCGCCCCGAAAGCGTAGAGGCCCTGCACAATCGTGGATGGGCGTATCAGCAAATGGATAGCCTCGAAAAAGCAATTACGGATTACCAGATGGTATTATCCCTTCAGCCGCGTAATCGCAATGCCAGTTATAATATTGGTTATCTGAATTACCTGCAGGGCGATTTTGAAAATTCGCTTGAACACTTCAGCAATGCGATCGCTGCGGACAGCACATATACCTGGGCCTGGTATTCCCGTGGCCGCACCCACATTGAAATGAACCAAAACGACCGCGCAGAGCAGGATTTCAGGATGGCCCTGGCCATTGACCCTTCCTTTGAAGTAGCCAAAATTGAATTGGAAAAAATGGCAGCTCAGAGATAAGTGGCCGGGAGTGAACGCAATCCACGCAATGAGAGCGGTAGCGGCAAGAAGGGGTTTATTTTAAATTCAAATCTGAATTAAAGGTTTTTCTTCTTAATTCGAAGTTTTGACCCAGGTACACTTTTCTGACTTGCTCGTCTGCGGCCAATTCTTCGGCTGTTCCGGATTTGAGGATGTTGCCTTCGAAGAGCAGATAGGCGCGGTCGGTGATGGAGAGCGTTTCCTGCACGTTGTGGTCGGTAATAAGGATGCCGATATTTTTGAAGCGCAATTGAGAAACAATGGATTGAATATCTTCCACCGCAATTGGGTCCACGCCTGCAAAAGGCTCATCAAGCAAAATAAATTTGGGGTCTACCGCGAGGGCGCGGGCAATTTCCGTCCGCCTGCGTTCACCACCAGAGAGCAGATCGCCACGGTTTTTCCTTACGCGTTCCAGCCCAAATTCAACAATGAGCTGCTCCAGCCGGTCTTTTTGTTCCGCCTTCTTGAGGTTTGTCATTTCCAGCACGGCCTTGATGTTTTCTTCTACCGTCAGCTTGCGAAAAACGGAAGCTTCCTGAGGCAGGTATCCAATTCCCATTTTAGCGCGCTTGTACATTGGCAGACCGGTAATACGCTTATCATCCAAATAAATGTCACCTCTCCCAGGCTTTATGAAGCCCACGATCATGTAGAAGGTGGTGGTTTTCCCGGCACCGTTGGGTCCAAGAAGGCCCACGATTTCACCCTGGTTCACTTCAATGCTCACATCATCAACCACCCGTCTTTGCCGGTATGTCTTCACCAGCGATTTTGCCTGCAGCAACATTTTTCAATACATTTATTGCGCTGCAAAGTTAAGGTATCAAATGGGGGAAGGTTTTCGGAAATCCGGAGGAAGGACAGATGCGACTTCTTCTTGGTTCTTTTGCAAATATTTCAAATACCACAATTCGAACTGACCGTGATGCAAATGACACGGGTGTGAATAGAATTATTAAAATAAATACAGATTCAAACCAAACGAAACATTGAATCCGCTAAAGTCTAAATCCAGATGTCTATTTGCTTGCGAAAATATTTCAACCGGGCCATTTTCATCTTCCAACTGAAAAATTTCTCCATAATAATACCCTAAATAAACACGCGTTAGCCTATTGGTGATGTAATTTTCAACTCCTGCATTAATAAATATTCCCGGTTATCCATGCACCAGATTCTTCTCTCCGCTTCGCTGCGATCTGAATGACGGAAGAGGTGGCTCGTTTGCTGTCGCCTGGCTCCTGCCGTGGATTTCCCCTCACCCACTCAAAAAGGGCATAACCCAAAACAGATACAAAAACCAACCAAGAAAAAGCAAGATAATCGAGATAATGCACATGAGGGCGATCAAGAGATGGATGGTAGATGAGGCCAAATTTTTCTCATAGTTGGTAAGGCCGCTTATATAGAGACCAGCAATTGTGAACAGGGGATTTATAGAGATCAATCCGATGAATATTTTAGGCAGTAGGAGTTTTCTCTCAAACCCAAAATCTTTCAGATTTCCAGTAAGGATTTCGCCCACCAAGAAGGTACAGAATATCAGCAACGCAAGCAACACTGGCAGTAGGGCAATCACAAGGGCTGTTCTTTGTTTTCTAACAGAGCTTAATTTGAATTTCATTGCGCACATTAGTGTCCATCATTATAGAACTTTGATAAAACTAATATAGTCGGTGAGGTTTTATCCATTAGAAGTACTCGGCTCCCCGCCAATACATTTGCCAAAGCCCCTTGGCAAACATCGTCATCTTGACGTTTGGGTTGGTGCCTCACTGGTTAGGCAAGAAAGGGCTACTTTCGCGAGAGAATCCGGGCAGAGCCCTACCATCGTATTTCGTCAATGGGCTGAGTCAGGGGATACATCATTAAGAAACGGTTAATTTCGATACTGATTAGATGAAAACGATCTACGTTGAGATTATGAAGACGACAATTAAGAAAGACTACGATTGCGTTAAGGAGGTGAGGAAAGTGAGAGAGCAAATTGCCAAGGATACCGAAGGAAAGACACCTCAGGAAATTCTGGAATACTTCCGTAAAAGAAAGGAAGAAAACAACAAGTAACTATTCAGTTATAATGAACTCCGCTCGATATTTACTGTAGGTAAGGAATTCATATTTATGTTCTCCCGAAGCATCTTCTTCAATTGCGGTATTGCCCCTTACAATATGTATTTGTGTTATACCATCAACCGGGAAATCCGCCAGATCTAATGAATTGACAGTGTGGCTGCCATCATCGGCTGTTTCGTAAATCAAATAGAAATTACTACCTGGCAAAGAAGGATCTTGTCGTTGAGAGGCAGATCCTAAATATTCAATAATTATGAATATATTGTTCGGATTGGCGGCATCCGAATTCCAATCTATATCGAAGTCTGATGATATATCCAACAAACTTCCCGTAGGCTGAGTCATGAATATGAGATCAGGACTATAAATACTTCCTGAAATATTTGGGATTCCAGCGGTGCTATTTCCGCTTATGTCAAAACTTATAGTATTCCCAAAATTAGATGCTAAAGAAGGATCATTACTGTGATACGCGCTATAATAGTAGGCATAGTTTTGAGTTGAATCAGTATTTATTTGTTTATTCCCAAGTGTTAACGTTCCACCATTCTTAGGGGTACTCCAATCGGCTGTATCTCCGTAAAGGTTTGCCCCCAAACCATAGACTGTAACATCTGAATCAGACCCAGTGAATGCTGAAACATACATGATTCCCTCTGTACGAGTTTGATTGTAGTCAAAAATACTTTCTAAGAAAAAGCTTCCGGACTTCAACAATTTATTTCTGTCAATATCGCTCTTATTGCACGAGATGAAACATAGTCCTATGAGCATTATCCACAAAGTTTGAAGTGAAAATTTCATGATTTTTTTAATTTCTGTTGCCTGAGTTCAAAGTTAGCATAAAATGGCCATTCACCTCGCTCGTACCTTCTCGAACTCCCCCAAACCTTTCCACCCCTCCCACCTTTATCAAGAAGAAAATTTATTTATCAGAAAACCAATCCATTCATGAACCGAATAATCAGAAAAGTAGCCGTACTTAGGTCAGGCGTGATGGGCAGCCGGATTGCAGCCCATTTTGCCAACATTGGTTGCCGGGTGTTCTTGTTGGATATTTTTACTATGGTTCAATACATAAAAAAAACGGCCCGCTACGCAGCAAGCCGTTCCTTCACACATTACAATTCAGAAAGCAAACCTAATCTATTTACTTCGGGCAGGTTGATCTTCTTTTGATTGATCCAGCTTTTTCAATTCTGCCAAAGATCTCTCAGTTTCAATCAGCGCCTTCGTGAGGCCTGCCACCACCGGCTCCCAGGATTTCAGGTCTTCCATAGTGGCATTTATCCAGGTGATTTGTGCCCTGAGATCTTCACGTGTTTTTTCCAGTTTTTGACGTGCCTCAAGAGTTTTGTCCGGCTTTTCCGTGTTTCCCATATTAAGGATCCCTTCTAGTTTTGCCACTGCTAAATCATATTCCCGCTCAAGGATAAACGCACCATCGGCTTCAAATTTCAAACTGAGTATTTCCTCCAGATCCTGGACAGCCAGGTCATATTCAGACTCAAGGATAGTAGCCTCACCGGCAGGTCCGTCACCGGGTCGTAATCCGGCAGCATGGGTAAATGAAAAAGTCAACAAAACGATTGCGAGTGCGATACTAAAAGATTTCATGATGTTTTAATTTTAATATTGAAGTTTCAAATTTTTAATCCATTTCCGTTGTTGGTTAGATTGACTGGAAGGGGCAGCAAAATGTTACACGCAAACCCGAAAATTTTTCTACCTCGGATGCAGTGCCTCTCCGGAAGGCTGGGATTCAACCTGTTCGATACATCGTATCATTCCTTTGGGATATGACCGGATAAGGAAGGACTTTTGCCATGCGAGCGGAGCGCTTCGTTATTTAGCTGAATATTCATATCCAAAAAGAAATGGCAGAATTAGATACCGATCATCTTGATCTTGCAGCAGTCCAGGAATTTGAGAATCTTGAACTCCTGGCAAAGCAGGTAGTGGAAGGATTTATCACCGGTTTGCATAAGAGTCCATACCACGGCTTTTCTGTAGAGTTTGCTGAGCACCGGCTGTATAATACCGGAGAAAGCACGCGCCATATTGACTGGAAACTGTATGGCCGTACCGAAAAACTGTTTGTAAAACGCTACGAGGAGGAAACCAATCTGCGCTGCCAGTTGCTGATTGACAACAGCAGTTCCATGTATTATCCAGAGGGCGGAATCAATAAATTGCAATTTTCCGTCTATGCAGCGGCTGCCCTCATACAGCTTTTAAAGAAGCAGCGTGATGCCACCGGAATGACCATCTTTTCCGATAGGATCGAAGAATCATTCGGGGCGAGGTCAAATCCGGTCCATCTCAAACTCCTCTATTCAGCGCTTGGAGGATTGCTGAAAGAGCATGCGCATAATAAAACTTCATCAACCACGGATGTGCTGCACCTTATCGCTGAAAGCATTCACAAGCGCTCACTGATCGTGATATTCAGTGATATGATGGATAATTCCTCCACAGAAGATCAGCTCTTCAATGCACTGCAACACTTGAAATACAATAAGCACGAGGTTATCCTTTTCCATGTAATGGACAAAAAAATGGAATTTGGATTTGAATTTGAAAACCGGCCATACAGGTTTGTAGACATTGAAACCGGCCAGGAGGTAAAGGTATTTCCCAGCGAGGTGAAGGAGAAATACCTTGACCAGGTAAACAAATACAGGCAAAAGCTGCAAATGAAATGTACCCAGTACCAGATAGAATATGTAGAAGCTGACATCAACAAGGGCTTCCGGCAGGTATTGCTCCCATTCCTGCTAAAACGAACCCGCTTATATTAATGCTTTTCTCCATTCCGATATTTAGCTCGTAAATCTTTTTATGCTCACTTTTCCCAACGCTAAGATCAATATTGGCTTGTTCATTACGGGCAAGCGGCCTGACGGCTTTCATAATATAGAAAGCATATTTTATCCGCTGCCATTGTGCGATGAACTTCAGATTCATGAGGCTTCTCAATTGTCGTTTCAAAGCTCCGGACTTGAAATCCCGGAAGGTGCAAGGGAAAACCTGTGTTTACAGGCCTTCCGGTTATTGCAGGCGGAACATTCCCTGCCGCCCGTGGAGATTCGCCTCAGAAAAAACATTCCCACCGGTGCCGGCCTGGGCGGAGGTTCGGCAGATGGCGCTTTTACGCTGAAAATGCTGAACGACCTTTTCCGGCTGAAACTGGATCAAAGCCGGCTCCTGGCTTATGCCGAAAGACTTGGAAGTGACTGCCCCTTCTTTATCCAGAACCGTCCGCAGTGCGTAACCGGCCGGGGAGAACTGCTGGAAGCGGTAGACATATCACTTCAGGGGCTGTACCTATTGGTGGTTAAGCCTCCGGTATTCGTTTCCAGCGGAGAGGCTTATGCAGGCGTTTCTCCCACGCCAGCACCGTATGATCTCCGCCAATTGCCAACGCTGCCAGTTGGGGAATGGCGCCATCATATATTCAATGATTTTGAGAAACACCTTTTTTCACAGCATCCGGAAATTGCACGGGCAAAAGACCAGCTATACGCAGCCGGTGCAACATACGCAGCCATGACAGGCAGCGGAAGCGCAGTTTACGGTATCTTCAGAGAACGACCAGACCCCGGACAGTTTAGCGCTCAGGAGCATAGCTGGCTCTGCCATATTTCCTGATTTGCTGCCGGAAATATATCCTGCAACTATGATTTTTTTTACCTTTGCACCCGCATGGACCCGTAGCTCAACTGGATAGAGCACCTGACTACGGATCAGGAGGTTTGGGGTTCGAATCCCTTCGGGTTCACAAACCAATTTTATAAAGCCTTGCAAAGACTGACTTTGCAAGGCTTTTTTGCGTTTGGGGGCTGAAGGGCTAAACTCGCACCAGCAATGAACTTCTGTTACGCTTGGCAGCGCCAATGCACTACAGCAAGCCCCTCAGCAAACATCGCCATCCTGAGCGATAACGAAGGATCCGGAAGGGTGCTGCACGCCCGGTTATCCGTGTACCAGATTCTTCTCTCCGCTTCGCTACGATCTGAATGACGTACGGCCGTGACGGTTCATAATGGAGTGCCTGATCTTATAAGTAAAGATTTGCTACTTTTGAAATTGAAACCCAGCCAAATGACTTGTTTGGTTGATGATTAGCGCTAACATATAATGTACTGATAAAATTTTCTATGCTAAGAATCATGTCCCTAATCTTCACTCTTCTTTTATTATTCTCATGTAATAATGGGAATAATGATGCTTCTACCAGTGCCAATATAGAAGCCCTTGATGAATTTCAGGAGAAATTTCTTCAAGAATATGCAGGGTCTTATTGGATAATGGTGAAGGGCGATTCAGAAAAAACTGAATTGTTTGATCTCAAACCTGATGGTTCAGCCAGCTGGACCTGGACACCCGACAATCAGGTGAAATCAGGTACTTGGAAAGCAGATTCCAATATTATCGCAACATCCATTCAGGGTAATTCTGGATTAATAGAAGAGGATTTTAAAAAAGTAGATGGTAGTTTCCAAAGCACTACTTCAAGTAAAAGATACCTGCGGTTAAAGGATGAAGCTGAATAGCCTGCCATCATATACATCTGGCTCAAGCTGATTAATTACCTATTGTAAAAGTAATATTATTCATCATTTGAAAGGCCATAACGTTTCCAGTCGCCCGGCTCCTGTCGGGTGACGGTTATGGTGGTAGGCCTCGGGCCGGGCTCGTGATTGACAATATATTGGCGGATGAGGAAGGAAGTGCTACTTTCGGGATTGAAACCGGGCCAACTCTTAATGGGGCGTTGGCTCGCCTTTGTGTCAAAACCCTAAGTGATAGCACTTATCCATGAGTTTATATCAAACATCGGTACTCAATAAATACCTCGCATCCCAAGATGCGGCACCCGTTGGTGCGAGTTTAGCGATAGCGTAACTCGTACCATTACAGTACTGTCAGTTTAACGCTTTTTCAGCACTTTGTAAATTCCAGCCCGGTTCCAACAAATATTCATTCACGTCATTGGTTGACATATCCCGTGTCTTAGCCCCCTAATAAGCTGGAGTAAAATCACATTTTAATTTAGGTCTGCT
>JBBDIG010000049.1 GCA_040880525.1 Bacteroidia bacterium | reverse complement strand
ATCTTTCCATGTTTGGGTTTACGTTTAGTGTAAACCTATTTCAGGACAAGACACCGGCTATAAGCAATCAACTTAATCCCCTCAAGCAGCCCTTTTTTTCACAGTTGTACTCCAAGGCACTGTTGTATAACCAATAATGGGGGTCGGCCACAAAACACTGCGAAGCTAATAAAGTACAGCTTTTCCTGACCATGAAATTTGCATTTTTGATTCATGGATGAAAGGTAGTATATACTCTCCGTTATAGCTACAATAACTGCTGCATCAGCCTTTCGTGGAAGGTACGAGCGAATGCTCGCACTATGATGTGGAGAATCCTCCATTTATATATGAATCAATGGCTGTGGTGGCTCTATTTATTAGCTTGCGCTACGCTCTGAAAAACGCAAGCTAAATAAAAAACGCTGTGAAACGATAATGACACCATACTGCGAAAGGCACATTGTTTTTCGGCAGGACCGATACGGTACAACTAAGATAGCTAAAACGCGGCACGACTAGAAAATCGGGATAATGCCCTTCTTTTTATAATCGAAACATTTCCGGGGTTCTTTGCTGCCACCCGGCCCATTCTTTCCACCGAAGCCGATGAAGCAAACTTCATCAAACATCAGGGTGAGGCCAATTTCGTGCGTGCCGACATTGCTGCGGCTTAATCCTGCTACATTAATATCATAGCTGTAGGAGATCATATAATTGAAACTGTTGCTGAATACGCCTTTTAATCCGGCCACCACCGATACGGCTTTCCCGTTCTTAAAATTAAAGTTGGTGTTGGATTGATAATTCAATCCGAAAAGTACCGGCTCACGCATTATATAAAAACCAGCGTCAAATTCGCTGATGGTGTTTTTGAGGCCCACATTATCAAACCGCTGAAATTCCAGTTTTGCGTGCGGAACGAGGGCAATTTTTTTCTGTGCTCTGTAATTGCTGATGGGTATTACAGTTCCGGCATGTGCAGTGAGCCTCAACGGCAATTTGGAATCTTCGCCCAGGATTGATTCATTGGGCTGCATAATGTGATTTACAGCCAAGCCGACATTGCTGTAGAGATCGTCCCGGTTTTTTGTACGGGTAAAGAATCTCCACATTATTCCTGCTGAGAAATCAAAGAATGAGCGGCTGTCAATGGCCGGAGCCTCTCCGGCAGAAGGGCGGTTAACGCCAAACACAGGATCGAGCTGATCACTGAATACCAGCCGCTCCCAGTCCAGCGTTTTGTTGGTGAGCGTAGGCTGCAGGCCAAAACTCACCTGGTATTTCCCTTCATTCTGGATCATATAATTAAATACGAAACTGGCTGCTGAGGTATTGAGCAGCCCTTCGCCTTCTGTATCGCGCCAGGCCAGCAGCCCGATCCCGATATTGTTCCAGTTGCAGGTCTTCATATCAATAGAAGCCGAGCTTGTTACGTACTGGCCGGGCACATAGTTCCACTGGTTTCGATGATTCATTGATACGCGCGTGACTCCGTTGACTCCGGCAAATGCCGGGTTCAGATAAATTGGATTTGCCCAATACTGCGTGAAGGTAGGATCCTGCGCGTGAGCCGAGTGCAGAAGTCCGAAAATACCTGCCGCAATTAATAGAAAGGTTTTGTTCATGATGCTTAATAATTTTCCCATTTCAAAAGTATTCAGGGCATACTTTCTATTAGAGGAAATCACCGCATGGTCCTTACCCCTGTAAGAATTGAATTCAATCCCGCAGGAAACATTTTCATATCCATAATAACATTGTACTGCACTATCAGACATAAAATAATTAACCAATGGATATGGGATTTTTACAGCTTAAAATCAGCCGGTTCCTGGCCGTTTCGGCTCTCATTTTTTTTGCTTTCTCCAATACGGCTTCCGTTGCGAGTTGTCCCGGAACGATGACTTTCAACAACGTAAACCCGGTTTGCCAGGGAATGCCAACGGATTTTATTATTTCGGATGGAGGTAATATTGGCAAGTACGTCTGGAAGTGGAATGACAGCACGGCCTGGGATTCTACAATTATGGACACAACCTCTCACACTTTTGCTCTGGCCGGTATTTATCCGGTTACACTCATCCGTTACGACAACTCGTGCATTGATTCCATCACCATAAATGTAAGGGTAACCTCTGCACCCGATGCAGAATTCAACTTTACACCGGATCATGCCTGCGCGGGACTCGATATAGATTTTTCCCCAGTGGCTCCTTATTTAAATAATGAGTATTTGTGGAATTTTGGCGATACCAGTTCCGGTGCTGCCGATTCATCTACAGACGATCATCCGGTACATATATTTGATGCCATCGGACCTGGCGATACCTCTTTTCTGGTTTCTCTGCAAGTAACGGATCCGAACGGCTGCGTCAATACTTTTACTGATACGGTACACGTAATAAGGCGCCCTATGCCATACATTGATGATAGCTGCAACGTCTTTTCACCATTCGTTTCGTGTTTTGGAAATGCTTCCAACGCTTCCTATGAAATATGTCCTTATAATAAATCAACTGACAGCACCATTACTTCCTGGCGCTTTAAGTGGGGAGATGGAACGCCCGATACGCTCATAAACAATTTTAACCAGGTGCGCCATACCTACCAGGGCTTTGGCGTATACGCCATGGAAGTGGAGGCCGTGAACGTGAACGGCTGCGTAGGAGTGCTCAGGGATACGGTGATCAACGAAACAAATCCGAGTGTCGGGATTTTGTCTCCCGGAAATACTTCCGGTTGTGCTCCACAAACTTTCTGGTTTAAGCTGGATGCAAAAAATATTACCGCAACCACCACTTTTATATGGGATTTTGGAGATGGCACTCCGGTAACCTCATGGGACTGGACAAAGGGACAGGATACCATTTATCACACCTTTACCAAGACATCCTGCGGCCAAAACCACATGTCAACCTACGGCTGCGATAATTGCTATGTCGTAAGAGTAAAAGCCGGAAATGCCTGCGATACCACAATTGCTTTTGTTAATAATATTAAAATCTTCGAAAAGCCAAAGGCTGATTTTGACACCACCAATCTTATCGTTTGCGCAAGGCAGGACACATTGGATTTTACCAATAACAGTTCTTATGGAACGGGGCTTAATTGTGCAACAGGTTCAGGTTCTCAAAACTTCACCTGGGATTTTGGTGATGGCACCACTTCCAACGGAAGCAATCCTCACAAAACCTATGATTCAGCAGGTGTATATAAAGTGAAGCTGCTGGTGAGCAATAGTTGCGGAGCCGATTCTATGGAAGGTTCGGTGCTGGTAACCGATATTCCAAAAGCCGGCTTTGAGAAAAACATCTCCTCACCCAATGGATGTACACCCATCACAGTGGATCTGAATGATACTTCCACAGGCGGAAACATTAGCCGGAAATGGATCATTAGCCCCAATACCGGCTGGATGCTGGATACTGCTGCTTCAGACTCTGCGCCTGATCCACGGGTAGTATTTACAGACGGTGGATCCTATATTATTACCCTCGCAATCAAAAATAATTGCGGTGTTGATACCATTGCAGATACCGTAGAGATCATGGGCAGGCCGGTTGCCAGTATTAATCCTATCAGTGATGGTTGCCTGCCATTTGCCATGGCGCCTACGGCTAATATCTATGACGGCAACGGCACCATCAGCAGTATAGCATGGACATTTCCTGGCGGAAGCCCGGGGTTTTCCAACGTTGCCAATCCTGATACCGTGCACTATGCTTTTACAGGGACATATACTGCTTTGCTGGTAGTAACAAATCAATGCGGCACAGATACCGCCCGCCAGACTTTTAACATTGAAACCGGACCCCAGGCTGATTTTGCCATTAGTGATCCTTCGCAGTGTCGTACAGGAAACCAGTTTCAGTTTACCAATACTTCCACAGTAAATACCGGCAGCCTGACTTACAGGTGGAATTTCGGGAACAACACGACATCTACTCAGGCAAATCCTTCAAGATCATATAATAATACGGGTACCTACCAGGTGCGCTTAATTGCCACCAGCATTTATGGTTGTAGGGATACCGTTATAAAACCCGTAATTGTAAATCCACAGCCGGATGCCGGGATGATGGTTTCACCTGTTTGTATCGGAGACAGCGCTTATTTCTACGATAACTCTTCCATCAGCAGTGGAACGATCACAAGCCGTGTTTGGCACTTCGGAACGGGTGATACCTCCACACTGGCAAATCCTTCATATGCGTATAACTCACCCGGCACTTATCAGGCGATACTTTGGGTAGAAAGCGCTGAAGGCTGCCGCGATAGCGCCAGAACCTCTCTGGATATTGGGTTCAAACCCACAGCGGATTTTGATGCCAATACAAAATGTGCCGGTGATACCATCACTTTTATTGACAGATCATCGCTGGCAGGAGGCGGGACCATCAACCGATGGTTCTGGGATTTTGGAGACGGAAACGTGGACAGCATTCAGAACCCGCTGCATCCTTATGATACCGGAGGCACCTACGCGGTAACGCTGGTTGTTTTTACCGGAAATGGCTGCAGCGATACCATCACACAAAATGTGATCGTGGATCCTTTGCCGCTACTGAGTTTTGCTGTTAATGACGATGAGCAATGTATCCGTGGACACAACTTCGTGATCAACAATCAATCACAGATTGCATCCGGTTTTATCAATTATCTCTGGACATTCGGAGATGGCGATTCTTCGGCAATGGTGAACCCCGTTCATAACTATGCCTCGGTAGATAGTTTTGAGATCAGGCTTTTTGGCACTTCAGATAAAGGTTGTGTGGATTCAATATCTGACACGGTAAAACTCAGACCAATGCCTGTAGCCGGATATGCTATTCCTGACTCAGCGCAGTGCCGGACCGGAAACAGCTTCAGCTTTATCAACAGCAGCACAGGCGGCAAAAGTTTTATCTGGAAGTTCAGCGACAATACCACCTCAAATGATACTTCAGTGACGAAATCCTTCTCAAATGCCGGCAACTTTACCGCACGGTTGATCGTGGAGAATGAATTCGGCTGCCTTGATTCAGTTGAGAAACCGGTTGTTGTACACCCCATGCCTTCAGCAGGATTTTCAGTTAATAATCCCGTTCAATGTATTACAGTCAATGATTTTCAGTTCAGCAATACCAGTTCCATCAACCCCGGAAGCCTTTCATATTCCTGGAGCATGGGCGATGGCTATACTTCAACTTCCACACATCCTCAACATTCCTATTATAATGACAGCAGTTTTACCGTGCAGCTTATTGCCACCTCTGATAAAGGTTGCGTTGATTCATTCGCAAGAGTTGTAACTGTAGATCCGAATCTGGAACCGGCATTTTCAATTAATGATACGGTGCAGTGCTATGATGGCCACAGTTTTTCCTTTCAACCCACAGTGAGTGGTATGAATGTATTCAACTGGACTTTTGGAGACGGGACGGCTTCAAATTCAGCGAACCCATCCAAGACATTCAGCGCCCCGGGTACTTATAATATTATGCTGAAAGGCGGCTCAGGCAATTCATGTACGGATTCCGTTTCAGTGCCGGTGGTAGTATCACCCATGCCGGTGGCGGATTTTTCAGCGCCTGCCGTTTGCTTTGGCGGAAGCACCCAGTTTACGGATGCCTCAACCGTCAGCGCAGGAAATATTAACAGTTGGGAATGGTTGTTCAGCGGAAGAGATACTTCATTGATCCGGCATCCGGCTTATGCTTTTGGATCAGCAGGCACAGATTCCGTAATGTTAGTCGTAACGACAAATGCCGGCTGCGTTGATACATTGCAAAAGCCGGTTACCGTCTATCATAAACCCGTGGCAGGCTTTGCCGCCAATGAAATTTGCGAAGGCGGCACCACCTACTTTGCTGACAGTTCCACGAGCGGTGGCAGTGCCATCAACAACTGGAGCTGGGAGTTTGGCGATGGAGGCTGGAGCAGTTCACAAAATCCTTCACGCCAATATTCAGGATCAGACAGCTTCAACGTTCGCCTCATCGTAACCACCGGCAACAACTGCCGCGATACCCTAGTGCAAAAAGTAATGGTACATCCCGTTCCTGCCACAGCATTTACGATTAATGACAGTACACAATGTTTAGAGGGTAATTCATTTGAAATTTCAAATCAAACCTCAATAGCCAGCGGATCGGCTGCTTATCTCTGGACCTTTGGAGATGGCGATACTTCTTCCGCCACGCATCCTGTCCATAGCTACAGCAGCCTCGGCACCTATCCGGTTAAGCTTGTGGCCGTTTCAACATTGGGCTGTAAAGATTCAACATCAAAGAATGTAAGGCTCATGCAAATGCCGGTCGCCACTTTTAATATTCCGGATGATGAGCAGTGTTTCAGCGGTAACATATTTAGATTTAGTAATCAGAGTTCAGGAGGAAGCAGTTATTACTGGAATTTTGGAGACAGTTCCTTTTCTGCTGCCGCCTACCCTGTGAAGAACTATTTCCGGGCAGACACATTTCAGGTTTCGCTCATCACCTCAACCTCCGAAGGCTGTAACGACACTTCCATTTCAGATGTAATCGTTCATCCCATGCCGGATGCGGATTTTACAGTGAATGACCCTGCTCAGTGTTTTGACGTCCAGGATTTCCAATTTACGAACAGCTCTTCCATCCCTTCAGGAACACTCTCGTATTTCTGGTTTTTAGGAAACGGTACTTCAGATACCGCTACGCATACATCGGCCACTTACCAGGGAGCCGGAAATTATTCAGTAAAATTAATGGCCACTTCCTCTGAAGGCTGTAAGGATTCTCTGTTAAAACATGTGGATGTCCATCCCGAACCATTGGCAGCCTATACCGCGCCACCGGTTTGCTTTGGAGAGACAACGCAGTTTACCAGCAACAGCACGCTGAGTGCAGGAACGATGCAACATGAATGGACATTTGGAGATGGCGATACTTCATCGGCTACTAATCCCGGACATCAATATGGAGTGGCGGATACATTTATCAGTAAGCTGGTTATAATTTCTGATAAAAACTGCCTGGACACGCTGGAGAAGCCAGTGGTTATTCATCCTTTGCCGGTAGTGAATGCCGGAATACCGGACACGATTTGTCTCAATGAAGGCCCAACCGCCATGCAAGGCTTTTCTCCGCAGGGCGGCTACTGGACGGGAACAGCACTGGATTCTGCCGGTATCTTTAATCCGGCAACTGCCGGGGCCGGTACGTTCACGCTTACCTATCACTATACAATTCCTGCCACAGGATGTGAAGATTCAGCTACAAAACCTGTGGTGGTCATTCCATTTCCGCAGGTGGATGCCGGACAAAACGATACGGTATGTATCAATGCCGGGATCATTAATTTTAGTGGCTATACACCTGCCGGGGGCTACTGGACCGGAACCGGGATCACAGATTCGGCAGCGGGCACCTTTGATCCGGCAGCGGCAGGAACCGGGGCACATTCCGTAAGGTATATTTATTCCGATGGAAGCACCGGCTGTACCGATACTTCAGAAAAATCGGTAGTAGTAAACCCGAAACCCAATGCTTCTTTTGCCATTGATACGCAGCAATGCCGGAATGTTTCATTTCAATTAATAAACAACAGCACGGGTGCCAGCAACTATTTCTGGAGCATGGGTGATGGCGCTGTCTATAATTCATCAAGTCCTTCTCATCAATATGCTGACACGGGAAGTTATTTCGTTCGCCTTGTGGCTTCCAGCAATGCCGGATGTACAGACACGGCATCCGGGCCAACTGCGATTGTTATAAATCCGCCAACGGCTTCTTTCACGCTGCAGCCGGATTCAGGGTGTGCGGATCTAAATGTAAGTTTTGACAACACCAGCACCGGTCGTTTCCTCAACTATATCTGGGACTTTGGAACCGGAGACAGCAGCCTAGTCCGTACGCCCAATAATGTGGATTATGTGAAGAAGCAGAATAATGATACAACTTACGCCATCACGCTCCGGGTAGAGAATAAGTGTGGCGTTGATGCGCACCAGGATTCAGTACGGATCTATCCGCTGCCTACAGCTTTCTTTGGTACCAATCTGAACAATGGCTGTTCTCCGCTAAGCGTGAAATTTAATAATCTCACCATCGGCAATGCTGACAGCTTTTACTGGAGTTTTGGCGATGGGCGCATCAGTACGCAAAAAGATCCTTCTGATCAGGTATTCTATGCAGATTCGCAAAAGGTGACATATACCATTAGCCTGATCGCCTGGAATAACTGCGGCCGGGATACTTTTACGAAGAAAATTACGGTAACGCCAAACAATGTAAAGGCATTCTTTAACATTGATACTACCGAAGGATGCACACCGGTTACAGTTCATTTCTCTGATCTGAGCAGCAATTCCACGAGCGTTTCCTGGGATTTTGGGGACGGCAATATTTCTTCAGACAGAAACCCGGTTCATACTTTTAAGAAAGGCGGAACTTACACGGTAAGGCAGTTCGTTCACAATGGCTGTAGCTATGATACGGCCACCTATGAAGTGCGGGTACATCCGAAGCCACAAATGGATTTCAGCATTGATAAGCTGAAAAGCTGCGATGGCGAACTTATCACTTTCACGAATCGCACACCAGACCTTTCAGGCAGTACCTGGCATTTTGGTGATGGCCATAGTACGCATGACCGCTCACCACAGCACCGGTACGAACATCCCGGAACTTACCTGGTGAAACTGGTGGCGCATACGCAGACATTCGGATGCACAGATTCCGTGATGGATACTATCCAGATCATTGAAGGACCAGTAGCCGAAGTATTTCCTGACTTCCAGCGCGGATGCCAGCCTCTGGAGGTAGACTTCAGGAATTTCTCCGTGAAAGCAAAATATTATGTCTGGAAATTTGGCGATGGAAATACTTCCGGCAAGGATGAACCGGTGCATACCTTTCAGGATTCAGGAACGCACTATGTGCAGCTTATCGCCTACAATGATCTTGGCTGTACAGATACCGGATTTGTAACCATCGAGGTAGATCCCAAACCAGAGAGCCGGTTTTCCGTACTAAATGGTGGCGGCTGCGATGCTCCGGCCGTAGTGAACTTTATCAACAGTTCAGAGGGCGGCACTACTTACGAGTGGGACTTTGGCAATGGCCAAACCAGCTTCCTGAAAGAACCGGGCGTACAGTTTGACACGCTGGGTACTTATACCGTGAGTCTGAAGGTTTCAAATCAATACTCATGTTTTGACAGCACTGCGCAGCCCTTTACGTTGTACCCACGGCCAGAGGCGGCATTTGATATTGATCCGGCCAAAGGCTGCCAGCCACTGCCAGTAACCTTCAGCGACCGTACGCAAGATGCTACCGAATACCGCTGGTTTTTTGGCGATGGCGATTCTTCTCAGGAAGCCAGCCCCACGCATATCTATTATGATGATGGAACTTATGACGTGATGCTGATCGTGAAGAGTGGTGGTTCCTGTGTGGATACCCTGATGCACTCCGGGATTGAAGTCTATCCGAAACCAGAGGCCGACTTTGAAATGACGGAACTGAACGACCAGCAAAGGCATGGAGGAGTTGAATTCAGGAATTTGTCAACTGACGCCAGCAGCTATCTGTGGGAATTTGGCGATGGCGCAACAAGCGAAGAAGAACATCCCGAACACCGGTATGAATATGCACGGCCTTACCAGATCATATTATACACAACTTCAGATTTTGGTTGCCTGGATACGGCACGTAAAACCCTGGATGTGGATTTCTTCAAAGGCTTGTGGATCCCAAATGCCTTTACACCGGAAACCGGTCCTGAAGGAGTACGGCTGTTCCATCCCAAAGGCGTGGGCATGGTTGAATATGAGATCCGCGTCTTTACGGCCTGGGGCCAACTGCTGTGGGAATCCACTGCGCTGGATGACCTGGGCCGCCCGGCTGAAGGCTGGGACGGCTACTACCAGGGCAAGCTGATGCACCAGGACGCCTACATCTGGAAAGCCAGTGCAACATTTGAAGACGGCACAATATGGCAAGGGCAATCCCTGAGCAATGGAACGAAAAAGAAAATCGGCTCGGTAACGCTGATCAGGTAGGATACTCCCTGCATATTACAACAGTAAATTCAGAGAAAAGCCTTATGCTTCAGTATAAGGCATTTCTCATTTCAGGGAACGTGTATTTCTTGCAGTTTCAGCTTCAACCAACTTTTAAACGGAATGCAGGTTATCGTTCCGAAAATCGTTATTTGTTTACCTGGCTTTTTTCATTATTTAAGGATTGAACATTTTATAAATTTAAAATGAACCCATACATAAAAAGAATTAAGGATTTATCCAATCAATTAGATCCTGATATTCTTGCGGAATTAGAAGAAGTCTTTGCCGATAAAAAATACGCAAAAGGCGCATACCTGCTGAGGCCGGGAAAAATCAGCACCGCACACTTGCTTATTAAAAAGGGCATAGCCAGGAAATTTTATAATTACAAGGACAAAGAAATTACAACCGAAATATATTTTCATGATGATGTGGCCGTATCGCTGGACAGCTACATAATGCAGAAACCGGGGGATGTTTATATTGAGGCTTTGACCGAACTGGAAGTAACCGTTATTGATTACAGACGTTTTTATAAAGTTAAAAGTAAATATCCTGAGGTAATGATGCTGGACAAAATGTTTATTGAATACTACGCGGTTTGGTTTGAGCAAAGGCTCAGAGACTTTCAAACCCTGGATGCTTCACAGCGATATTTGCAACTGGTTGAAAAAGAACCACAGGTTGTTCAGTTCCTGCCGGTAACCATCGTTGCGTCCTATCTGAATGTATCGTTAGAGACTCTCTCCAGAATCAGGTCAAGGGCTTCGTAAAATGTATTATTTGACTTATGTCAAATTCCCGCCTTGATACAGGGCCTAATATTGTGCTGAATTAAAAATAATGGTTCTGATGAGAGCAGTTGTATTCAAGAGGTTCGGAAATCCTGATGTATTGCAATTAGCAGAAATTGAAAAACCGGTTCCGAAAAGTAATGAGGTGCTCGTGAAAATCCATGCTACCTCAGTTACCGCAGAAGATCCCAAAATGAGAAGTTTTAATCATCCTCCTTTATTAAAACTGCCGGTAGGTTTAATGTTTGGTTTTAGAAAACCCAAAATTCCGGTACTCGGAATGGAATTTTCCGGAACGGTGGAAACCGCTGGGAACAAAGTCAAAATGTACAAACCAGGCGACCAGGTATTTGGCTATACCGGTCTCAGCTTTGGCGCTTATGCAGAATACAAATGCCTGCCTGAGAATGGAATGCTATATTTCAAACCAGAAAATTTATCATTTGAAGAATCAGCAACCATCGTCAACGGACCACTTTCTGCGTTGGTTTATTTAAAGAAAAAAGGCAGAATAAAAAAAGGCGACCGCGTATTGATATATGGAGCATCAGGCTCTGTAGGCACGGCTGCCGTTCAGTTAGCGAAGTATTTTGGAGCAACTGTTATTGGAGTTTGCAGTACTAAAAATATTGAGATCGTAAAATCAATCGGAGCAGATCATGTTATCGATTATACCAAGGAAGATTTTATCGAAAGTAATGAAAGGTTTGATATTATTTTTGATACCATTGGTAAAACATCAATGAAGAGCTGCATGAAGTTGCTTACACCAAAAGGAAAATATCTGTTAACCGAATTTGGCATTTCGCATATTCTTGCTGCTATTTACAGTTCGTTATTTAATAGAAAAAAAGTGATTGTAGCGGCTTCAAATATATATTGGAAGCAGGAGGATCTAAGCTTTTTAAAAGAGATTGTGGAAGAAGGGCACTTCAAGCCAGTAGTGGATCAGACCTTCCAGTTGGAAGAAATTGGAAAAGCGCATAAATATGTTGAAGCCGGCCATAAAGTTGGAAACGTGGTGGTTTCAGTTCTGCATTGATAGAGAGGCACAACATCGGGTTATGGCGCAACCACAACAGCACAACGCCCCGCACAGGAAAGCCATAAGAGCAGGCAAATTTCTGTGAATGTGGAAAAGTAATCTGTAACTTTGGAATCAATTACGCATGAAATTTCACCTGTAGAGCGGTGAATGGCGATTTTTAACATCAATCAATAATCCAACACCTATGAAAAATTTACCAGGAAGTATTTGCTTCATTTTGATGCTGGCACTGCTGTTTGTTGCCTTGCCATTTGAGCAAAAGGCACAGCCGGAGTCAACAAGGGAAATTCCGCTGGATCCTAAAGTGATCCGTGGAAAACTTGCAAACGGAATGACTTATTACATTCGTGAAAACCAGAAGCCGGAAGATCGTGCAGAGCTAAGGCTGGCCGTGAATATTGGTTCGCTGGCCGAAACTGACAAGCAACAAGGGCTCGCGCATTTCGTAGAGCACATGGCCTTTAACGGCACCGAGAATTTTGCAAAAAATGACCTTATTGATTACTTGGAACTGGCCGGAGTAAAATTTGGTCCGCACCTGAATGCCTACACCAGTTTTGATGAAACCGTGTACATGCTCCAGGTTCCTACTGATTCGCAGGAAGTGCTGGATAAGGCGCTGCTCGTTTTGCAGGATTGGGCTGGCGGAGTAAGCTTTGATGGCGAAGAAATAGAGAAGGAACGTGGCGTGGTGATAGAAGAGTGGCGGCAGAGGCTAGGCGCTGAAACCCGCATGAGCTATGAATATTTCCCGGTATTGTTCAAAGATTCGCGCTATGCAGAACGGCTGCCGATCGGAAAAAAGGAAGTGCTGGAAAATTTTGACCATGAAACGCTTAAGCAGTTTTACACGGACTGGTACCGGCCGGAATTAATGGCCATTATTGCGGTGGGTGATTTTGATGCGAAGGAAATGGAGCAAAAGATCAAAACCCGCTTTTCTACATTACCAGCTTCGCCCAAGCCGGTGGTCCGCGAATTTTATGAGGTACCCGACCATAAAGAGGTTTTGGCGAAAGTGGCCACTGATCCTGAAGCTACTTTCACCACCATCAGTGTAAATTATAAAAACGACAAGCAGGAATACACCACTGCAGATGACTACAGGAAAACGATCATGCAGGATCTGTATAATCAGATGCTGAACGCCAGACTGGAGGAGCTTAATTCTAAAAGTGATCCTCCTTTTGTTTTTTATTATTCCGGCTTCAGCAGCCTTACCCGGACTAAGGATGCCTATACTTCAATGGGATATGTGAAGGAAGATGGCATTATGCGCGGATTGGAGACGCTGCTCACCGAAACTGAAAGAATTCAGCGCCACGGATTTACCGAAAGTGAGCTGGAAAGGGCGAAAAAAGAACTGCTCAGAAATAAGGAGAAAAGTTTTGCCGAAAGAGATAAGCAGCCATCGCGCTCCCTGATCTGGGGATATGTCTCCAATTTCCTGGACAACGATCCTGCACCGGGCATCGAATATGAATTTGAAACCACCGGAGCCATGTTGCCGGGAATTAAGCTGGAAGATGTAAACAGGATTGCGGATAAATGGATAAATGATGAAAATGTAGTGATCATCGTAACCGCACCGGAAAAAGAAGGATTGGAAATACCATCTGAGGATGCATTTATTCAAAAATTCAGAGAAATAGAAGAAACAGAAATTCTTCCTTATGAAGATGAACTTACTGCTGCAACCCTAATGGATGAAAGGCCAGCGCCCGGTGAGATTACCTCAGTAAAGACTTATGATGACCTCGGTGTTACGGAACTCGTACTGGAAAACGGAGCGCGCGTGGTGCTGAAACCTACTGATTTTAAGAATGATGAAATTCTGTTTACAGCCTACAGCCTGGGCGGAACTTCGCTCTATGGAGACGAGGATTATTATTCCGCTGATTTCTCAAGTGGACTCATCGGTGAAAGCGGCCTGAAAGATTTTTCAGGAACTGACATCAGCAAAATACTGGCGGGCAAAGTAGCAGGCGTAAATCCTTATGTCCGCGCACTTTCCGAAGGTTTTTCCGGTTCCGCTTCGGCTGAGGATCTGGAAATAATGCTACAGCTCGTAAACCTTTACTTCACCGCGCCCAGAAGAGATGATGAATCATTCAACTCATACGTGCAAAGGCAACAAGCCTTATATCAAAATTTAGGATCCAATCCACAATATTTTTTCCTTAATGAAGTAGAGCAGATCATGAGCAGAAACCACATGCGCAGCAAGTTCCTGCTTTCTGAAGAGGAATTCAAAAAAGTAGATTTTGATAAAGCTTATTCGATTTATCAGGAGCGATTTGCCAATGCCGGTGATTTTACTTTTTTTCTTGTAGGAAATTTTGATAAAGAAGAAATAAAACCGCTGTTGCAGAGCTACATTGGTTCGTTGCCAGGCGGGCCTGCAAAGGAAAATTTCAAGGATATCGGAATCCGCTACCCGGAGGGCAAAGTAGACAAGATATTGAAGAAAGGGCAGGACCCCAAAAGCATGGTAAGCCTGAACTTTACAGGAGATCACGATTATGAAAAGATGAACAACAAGCGCCTGGAATGGCTCACTGAAGTGATGAGCATAAAGCTGCGTGAAAAGCTGCGTGAAGATGAGGGAGGCGTGTATGGCGTACGCGTCAGCAACAGAAAGAACAAATATCCTAACCAGGATTATCGCGTATCCATAAGCTTTACCTGCGATCCACAAAAAGCCGATTCACTGATCGCTCTGGCTCTTCGCGAAATAGACAAGCTGAAAAAAGGCGAGATCGAAGAAAAGGATATTAATAAGGTGAAAGAGAAGGAAAAGCGGGAACTGGAAACGAACCTGAAAGAAAACCGTTTTTGGCTCAATAAACTAAGATCGGCTTACTACCATCAGGAAGATCCGGGAGAATTGCTGAGCGATAAAAATGCCGTGGATAACCTTGCAGCTAAGGACATAAAGAAGGCAGCCCATGAATATCTCGACATGAAAAATTATGCGCGCATTGTTTTGTTTCCTGAAACCACAACGCCTGCTGCCAGCAAACCATAGCCACTCTTTTCATTTCAAATTTTAAAAGCCGGGGAGCGAGTGACGTGAGTTGCTTCCCGGCTTTTTGGTGCTTGCACTTTTCCCGCAGTTTGTGTCGGCTACTATTTTCAGGAATTGAATATTTTTACAGTTTGTTCCAAACCATTGTCCGGTTTCATTGTATTTTAAATTAAAAAATACAGGAGTTATGAAAAATGGAATAATATACTTTGCTTTTGTTTTGCTTTTCGCAGGATGTGCGTCTGACAAAGCAGCCATGAAAGAAGCCCTGAACACTATGACGCCAGGAACGCCTGATAGAATTGCCGTCAAAGTGCCGAACGTGGAGCGAAAAACAGTAATAGACAATTGGGAGGATTTTGTAGAAAAATATGATGCAAAAACCTATACGGTGGGGAGCGAAGTGTATGCTGACAATGCCGTTATCCCTGCCGTACAAGATGGCACCCTGGATATTTATACCGTTTTTTCTGAAATAGAAAACGAAACCGGAACCTTTATGAATGTGACCGTAGATCTGGGAGGTGCCTTGCTTTCTTCCGGCACCCACCCGGAGAAATACAAGGCCGTCCAAAACCTGATAGATCAATTTGTGAAGCAAACAGCCGGAGGAGCCGTGCGCTCAAAATTTGAGAACGTAACCAAAAGCATCCGGAAACATGAGAAAGAGCGTGAAAGCCTCGTAAAAGAGAACAATGAATTGAAAAAGGAAATAGACAAGAACAAGCAGGAAATTAGTGAAAATGAAAAGGAAATATCCAAGCTTGATGCAAAGCTCAAAGAGGAAATGGAAGAGGCCGTGAGATTAAAAGAGGAAGAGAAAAAAATTGAAAAACAATAAAACAGGGAAAATAAGTCGGGGCATTTTTTACCTGATTTTGATTAATTGTTTATCTAAATTTTAGTTTTTTTTTATTTAATGAAGGAAATTGAGGATTAACAGGTTTAAGAAAAAGAGGCTGTTGCCAACGAAACGATAATCCCCCATTAAGGAAAGGGGGTCGAAGGGGGTGTAGCTGCCGTGGCTTATAACCGCTCTATTAGTCGTGGTACTATCTGAATTTTACTAATTTAAAAATAAAACCAGTGGAATTTCAGACCATCATTAGAATTCATTTCCAGGGCGGGTGCAGGGATTTTTATAATGTTCAGCACTTTCAGCGCAGCTTTAATTGCTACTCTGTTCGTTTTAATTTTCGATAGATCAACATCAGGCGAAAGCAGCCATTGCCTGTGTCGCTGAAATTCCGGCAAGCGATTGCCACGATAAAACTCCGGGTTTGTATAATCGCCCAGCATACCATTGGCGCTATATCCTAAAGCCATGTTAAACCAGCCCGGAATGCGATCTGTTGCGGTCAGCGATGCAAGATTTGCCGATAGCCAATAAGTTGGGCCGTTGTAGTCGAGAAACAGGCTTTGCAGGCCATTTTCGCCCAGGATGCCTGAACGGTGGTCGGCATAATCAGAGCGCTGAAAAGAAAATTTAAGCCTCATTCGCTGCTCATCCCATAGGAGTTCCTGCCCCACAAAAAGGCCTGCTCCCGCGGCATTGGCCGCCATATCTCCCCAAGAGAAGCCATAACCTTCATATAGCCCATCAAAGATCTCTACAGGCGTTTGAAGCAACAAGCCCAGGCTTCCACCCCAGATCAGGGCTTTCTTCTTATCCAAACCTGCCCAGCGCAAAGAATTGTACCCGATGCTGCTTTCATAATATGCGACATAGGCATGGCCATATTTATCCATTTGCAGCCAGGCCTGGTTATCATTATAGAAATGAAAAGGAACCGCCTTATGATCCTTATACCAGATAAATTGAAGATAAGCACTACCGGCTATATAAAAGGCAGTTTCACCGGCAATGATCGCAATGAACCGGCCTTTTACCAGAGAATCCTACTGAGCTGACAACGTAAGGCAGGGAAATAAGAAAAGCAGAAAAAACAGAAATTTCATGAAACAAATCTAACAGACAAAAACGAATTGGCCCACACGACAGGGAACAGACGGTATCCGGTATGTTTTAATTTATAAAAAACTGCTTACCATGATTCATTTTTCAGGGGCATCAATCTATTTCGTATGTTCGCAAAAAAAATAAACTTATGAAAATCCTATCTACCTTCATTGTTGCTTTAATGGTAGCTACAGGCGCAGGTGCCCAAATTATTTTGGACGAAAATAACTATACCCATTCGGCCACGCATCTTGAAGTTCAGATATGGGTGGATCCGGCCTGTGTGCAACCAATTGAACCAGGCGCTGACAAGGTTTGGAATTTCCTTAGCTGGGTACCTTCTGATACGGATACCGTGCAGTTCATTCCCGCTACAGATCCAATGTTTACCACGGCCTCACGCTACGAGTTGAGCTTCGCACTAATCGGTGGAATTCCTGCTTTTGCCCAATACTACCAAGGCATTGGCAGCGATGGGTTTTTTGAAACCGGGAGCTATGTGTTGCCAAATAAGCTCAATCTTGAGCCAATAACCGGAAGTACGGATGATACACTGGCGTTTCCCGGTTCCTATTCCGTTTTTCAGGAACCGGTTTACCGCTTAAAGTTTCCCGCTACTCATGATGATACATGGAAATCAAATTTCAAATACGAAACAGACTTTGTACTAACCATACCTGCTATGGGAATTGATCATGCCCCCGGTGTAGAAGTTCAGCATATAGAGGCGACAGATAGTGTAGTGGGTTGGGGAGCCATAAAAATTCCTACCCCGACCGGCTCTGCCGAAATTGACGTGCTCATGGTCAAATCACAACGGATGCGTATTGACAGCTTTTATTTTGGAGGTGCGCCCGCACCACAGATGATGCTGGACATGTTTGGCGTAGCTCAGGCAGACACGCATTATGTCAGGGCCTATTACTTCTACAGCACAAGCCATGATGGTGCGGTGGCCGAAGTTTTTATGGATGATGAATGGCAGGCTTCTACAAATGCCAATTATCAGAAAACAGGTTTTGCCGCTGGGATATCAAAAAAAAACGGAACAGGGATACAGCCCATTTCACTATTTCCTAACCCCGCTCGCGAAAACTTTGTACTAGGCTTCCATAAAAACAATGGTTCCGATTGGAATATCACCATGTACAACAGCAAAGGACAGTTGGTAAAGAATAAAAGAACAGCAGGCCCGGCAGGCGAAATGCAAGTGGACATTGCCAGAGGCAACAATCTGCAATCCGGCCTCTATTTTATTAATGTAGTAAATGAAAACGGAATGGTCGTAGCAGCGGGCAAAGTAGTCCTGGACTAACTTATTTTGGTTTGAATAATTAAAAAAGCCCTTGCGACAGATGTTGCAGGGCTTTTTTAATTATTTTGTATTATTGGATCATGAATAAATGATAGTAATATTTCCCTTAAAACATGCACTTCGTGAGGAAATTACTCAAGGTTCAATAAAAAGTAGAGCGTGGAGCACGCGTTACATTATCGCCAAACGCGCACACCAATAAGGGTCAATCATTTCGAAAGGCAAAGGATAAATCCTAATATTATGTATTTTATTAATGAAATCATTCTAAAGGCAAACTGACAATCAATATCGGCAAACCTCAGCCGCTATTGCTTCACCACCTTTCTTTGCCATATCTTTTCTCCTGCGCGGACCTCCACCATGTAGATGCCGTTGCTAAGACCGGCAAGGCTGAAGGTTGTGGAGAAATTGGATTTCTCGGATTCAAAAAAGTGCGTGGCCACCTGTTGTCCCAGCAGATTCCGAATGTTAATTTCAATGGAACCAGGAGGTATGTTTACGGTTGCTGTAATTTCATGCGTGGTGGGATTGGGGAAAAGGCTTAGGTTCTCGTACATGTTTTCAAGGGTGGTGCTCCATTGTTGGTCAGGATTCTCACTCAATTGATTAGCTCGCTGCCAATAGGCAGAATAAAAGCGGTCTGAAGGCCCTGGATAATTGCCTGACTTAATTTTTTCCTCAAAGGCAGGAGTTAATATTTCACTGCGTCCTACCAACACCCGCTCTAATTCGCATGGCTGCGGGGTAATTTGAATCGGCAATAACTGATTCGTCAATTCATCCGGCAAAATCCAAAACACTTTCAGTCCATCCTTCTCAAAATAACTGCTCTGCCAGGTGTCCAGCATTGCCGCTGCCTCATCAGCATAAAGGCCAGCTTTAACCAGTGCTGCATGAAAAGCCGTCATCTCATTCTGAACGTTGTATGGCGAGGAATGTATTTCATCGTAATAAACCACGTGGTATTTCTTTCCATCTAATTTTCCGGTCCAGTAAACTCGACTTTCATTATTCTTCTTTTCATAAACCAGCAGGTAAGGAATGACCTCCGTGCCCTCATTTGTGATTACCAGATTTCCTTCAATATTAAATTCCAGTTTTACAGGAATCTCAAAATTGCCGATTCCACGATAAAATAGATACTTCTCAACGTTGCCGTCAGGTCCTTTCACCAAGTTAGCCTTTGTTGCCCGCGGAGCATCCCAAATTGGCTTTTCGTACGCATCTCCATAAGTCATGGTTTCCTCCGTATTCGGAGGCAATACCAATGCATCCCATTCTATCCACCCCTTAAAATCATCTGCAAAATCAATAGTCTTCTGATAATGCTTGAATTCGCCCTTTGAACGCTGCGGAAACCATTCGCTGATTGACCCACGGGGGAAATCCACCCTGACATTAACAGGCTGGGGCGCGGCCGCTTCAGAATAAAAATAGAGCACCGGTGTCTCCATTTTTACTGTCACATTCCAGATGCGAGTGGTAAATTGAAAACCCTTTGAATAATAGGCGCTGGGTGGAGCAAACGAATCATATACATGGTGATAAACGAAAGAGGGCAATTCTTCCTCCTCCCAATGCAGTCCGGAAAGCAAGTCTCCTTCACTGGTGCTTAGGGTGGTAAAAGTTCCCCATTCGTGTACAATTTGGCAGTTGTGCTGTGCAAAAGCGGAAGCAATGAACATAATTAAAATACCGGTGGAGAGTAGCTTTTTCATGAGTTCTTGTTTTTAAAAATGGATCGTTAAAATACTCCCTTACAGGAATATCCCATCTTTTAACGGCATATTTTCGAAGGTATTGCGTGGATTTGTCGCAGCTAGAAAAATTTGATGATGTAGGCGTATCCGTTTCGAGGTAAACGAAGAACACGCGCTTCGCAATTGAGGGTGCCCTAGTAGCTCGCATTACGCTGTCGCTAAACGTGCGCTAACAAACAATTTCGAAACATACACAACAGATGAACTTCGCTTATTTCCAACTGACAAAAATAAACCACACAAGGATTATTTGTACATTCGCCAAATTCAGGAATTCAGTTGATCCTGATACGGGCTATATAAAATGAAAACGGCTATAAACAGAATTGAATTCTGGATCCTGATATTCTTTCTTATCAGGTTGGTGGGACTTACCAATCCGCCACTGGAAACGGGACACAATTGGCGGCAGGTAACAGGTTTGATGGTGGCGCGAAACTACCTCGAAGTTGACCCAAATATCCTTTATCCACGGGTGGATGAGACCAACGGAAAGTCGGGAATAATCGGGATGGAATTTCCTGCAATGAATTACGTCTACTTCATGGTTGCCAAAGTCTTTGGCTACACCCATTGGTATGGCAGGCTGCTCAACTTGTTGGTATCATCCATCGGTTTGTTGTTTTTCGGAAAAATCCTCATGCGCTATTTTAATCACAGGATTGCGCTGGCTTCTGTAATCTTCCTTGCCGGTTCCATTTGGTTCGCCTTTTCAAGGAAAATGATGCCGGATACGTTTTGCATTTCCCTCATGTTTATAGGAATATATTATGGCAGCAATTATTTATTAAAGCCGGGAGCGCTTAGTTTGATTTTGTATGTGCTGTTTACTTCGCTTGCCGTATTAACCAAAATCCCGGCTGGAATATATTTTATTGTTATATTTCTTATTGCGCTGAATTCATCGGCAAAGTTGAGAGAGAAAGTTTACTTGGCCTCGGCTACGGGCATTCCACTCCTGCTGGCCTACCTCTGGTATTTCGTCTGGAATCCCCATTTGTCGGAGGAATTTGGTAACTGGTATAACGTGGGAAAGCCAATTGCAGTGGGGTTTACGGAAGTTATTTCCAATCTGGATAAAACGCTGGAGAATTTCTACTTTAACTCCTTCCACAGTTATCTGATTTTCTTTTATTTCGTTGCCGGGTTAATTCTTATAATTTACAAAAGAAACTATAATCTCTTGTGGGTTTTTGCTTCAGTTTTTATTGTTTTCTTAATTTATATTTTTAAATCGGGTTTTTACTTTTACCATCACAATTATTACATCATTCCTTTTGTACCGGTCATGGCTTTGGTTGCCGGGTATGCCATTTCGTTTATTCCTAAAAAGGGGTTGTTTGCACTCGCGATTGTGCTAGGCATTACAGAAAGCGTCATTAATCAGCAGCATGATTTCTTCATTAAAGGCTCGGAAAAATATAAAATGGAACTGGAATCCATCGCGGATAGCGTATCAGCCCGGCATGACCTGATCGTGATCAATGGAAACGGAAACGCGCAACAATTGTATCTTTCGCACAGAAAAGGCTGGAATTGCTCCGACAACCAGTTAACGGATACCGCATATATTAACAATATTACACAAAATGGGTGTAAGTTCATATTCATTAACAAGCATGGTTTTCAAACAGTTATGGATAAACCGGTGGTTTTTGAAAACGAAAATTATAGGGTATACGAAACAGGTTTTTCTACTGATACCATTAGACCATTCAGGTCTGGTACGCAGAGATAAAAAATCTCGGCCTGCGCTATTTAAAAATGTACTGCCCGCCATAATTTTGAACCTTTTTCAGTGATTATATTTTGAAAAGACCAATCGCCCGATCCTTTGAAAGGAAAAGCACGGATGATCACCATCAGGGTTCCATGCTTTTCGGCAGGGCGCTATATACATTTCAGACACAGCAGCCTTATGAAACCAGGATCTAACGATACCAGCAACATCGGAGAACAGGGTATTCTTGCAGGAGGTGGCGAAGCTGGTGAACGAATACGGGCGAAAGATTGGTCAAAAACCCCGCTGGGACCGGTGGAGCACTGGCCGCAGAGTCTTCGTTCGGCCCTGAGCATTTGCCTGGGTTCTGCCTTCCCGATCGCGATTTATTGGGGTCCGGAACTTACGCTGCTCTACAATGACGCATGGAGCCCTATTCCAGGCAACAAACATCCACAGGCTTTGGGGAAGCCTGCCATTGAGGTCTGGCCGGAGATATGGGAAGATATTGATCCCTTATTCCAAAAGGTGTTCGAGACCGGAGAAGCCGTGCGAAACATTGACGAACTGCTGCCTATGCAGCGCCACGGCTACACGGAAGAATGCTATTTCGATTTCACCTTTACGCCCGTACGAGGAGAAAAAGGAAACGTGGAAGGGATTTTTAATTCTGTGATCGAAACTACCTACCGCTACATAAACGAAAGGAGAAATAACATCCTCAGGAAAGTATCGAATAAAATGAACCAGGCCACTTCCGTAAGTGAGCTTTTTTCACTGGCAAAGGCGGAACTGGAAAATGCTGTGGAAGATGTTCCGTTTTCATTGATTTATCTTAATTCAAATAATGATGCTAAATCTATCCTGATTTCCCACAGCGGCCCGGAGGTGCCGTCTCCTGATATTATTGAATTAAGCAGTAATAAAGAAACTGCCTGGCCTTTTGCAGAGATCATGGCAACGGGAAATGCCGTACTTAAAAGCAACGCCTCGCTGTTTGGGCAAACAGTGAAGAGCGCATGGTCTGAGCCTTCCACGGAAGCATTGATCATTCCTTTTGGATTAAATAAAACGACCGGATTTTTTGTGGCAGGAATTAATCCGCGCAGAGCGCTTGACAGCGACTACCAAAACTTTCTGGAAACCATTGCCTCCCATTATTCAAATACACTTTACCAGATTCGCACATTAGAGCAGGAGCGAAAGCGCGCAGAATCTCTTTCGGGAATTATTGCGCAAGGCGTTGAAGTGACAGAGCAGGTATTGGCCCGCCATAAAATTGCAGAGAGTGAAGAAAAATACCGCAGCCTGTTTGAAAAAATAGAAGAGGGATTTTCAATCATTGAAATAATATTAAAAAATAAAAATGAACCTATTGATTATAAATTTTTAGAGAATAATCCTGCATTTGAAAAACAAACGGGATTGAAAAATGCTGAAGGAAAAGCTGTACGCCAAGTGGTTCCGGACCTTGAGCAGCACTGGTTTCAACGCTTTGGAGAGGTCGCTTTAACAGGAAAGTCTTCGCGCTTTACAGAGCGGTCGGACACAATAGGCCGTTGGTTCGATGTTCATGCTTTTAAGTTGGGCGGGCCGGAAAGCCTGAAAGTTGCAATTTTCTTCAGTGATATTACGCAGCGCATTAAAAGTGAGCAGGCGCTACGCAACAGCGAGAACCGGTTCCGCCAGATCATTCGGGGGCTTCCAGTGGCTTTTTATACTTGCGATGCTGAGGGCCGGATAGAAATGTATAATGATGATGCCGTAAAATTATGGGGACGCGAGCCGGAGGTGGGAAAAGACCTTTGGTGTGGCTCATGGAAAATTTATACGCCTGAAGGAAAGCCCCTGCCCCTGGAAAAGTGCCCGATGGCGTTGGTGATAAAAGAAGACAGCATCCAACGCGGCAAAGAAATATTAATTGAACAGCCTGGTGGAAAAAGAATAAGTGTGCTGGTATATCCACAACCTATTTATGATGCTGAAGGGAAAAAAACCGGGGCTATTAATATTCTGGCTGATATTGGCCCGGTGAAGGAAGCTGAGCAAGCCTTGCGCAGAAGCGAACAGCGATTTAAAACCTTTATCGAGGCCATGCCCCAAATGGCGTTTATGAGTGATGCCAAAGGCCAGGTCATTTACCATAACAGGCAGTGGTCAGAATACCTGGGAAAATCATTGTATCCGGAGAACATAGAGACAAGCTTTTCTCAGATGCTTCATCCTGACGATTTAAAACCAACCATGACGAAATGGGAAGATTCATTAAACACCGGAAAACCTTACTTCATGGAATGCCGGCTGATTCGCCATGACGGGCAGTACCACTGGCACCTGAGCAGAGCCTTGCCCATTAAAAGCAGCGCTGGCAAGATCGAAATGTGGCTGGGCACGAGCACTGACATCCATGAGCAGAAACAGGCCGAACAGGCATTGCAGCAAATTAAGGATCAACTTACCATCACTCTTGAAAATGTGCCCAGCGGCATTGTCCTTTTTAATAAAGATGGAGGTATTGTTTTTTGCAATCAGCTAGGCGCTTATTTTCAGGGATATGATACGGCCAGTGAATTAATTGCACAAAAAAATATAGGCGATGTACAGGCACAGTTCCTTAAAAATTTCATTGTGGAAGATGAACAGGGCAATCCTATTTCTACGGAAAAATCGGTGGTTTTAAGGGCACTGAAGGGCGAAGAGAATTGTGAAACCATTGCTCATTATTTTGATAAACAAAAACAAACTGACCGTTGGGTACTTGTGCGTGCAAACCCCATTTTGGATGAAGAGGGAAAAGTAAAACTGGCACTTCTTTCCATCACTGATATTTCTGCGCAAAAAAGAGCCGAGGTTGCCCTCAGAAAAAGTGAAGAGTATTATAAAACCATGACTGATAATACTCCGGTTATGACCTGGATTACTAGGCCCAATGGAAAGATTAGTTTTTTCAATAAACCCTGGTATGAATACACCGGGCAAACCGTGCTCTCCGGTTTAGGATTTGGGTGGCTGGATGCGGTCCACCCTGATGATAGAGAAAGGGCAAGGCATATCTTCCTGGGTTCCAATAAGGAGCGAATACCCTTCACTGTAGAATACAGGCTGCGATACAGAGACGGACAATACCGGTGGCACATTACCTCGGCCCTTCCCAAATTTGACGATGAGGGATCTTATGAAGGGCACATTGGTTCGGTCACTGATATCCACGAGCGGAAGATCGCTGAGCAGCGGCTCCGTGACAGTGAAGAAAACCTGAAGCTGGCCGTACTGGTATCAGACATGGGAACCTGGGAATTCCGGCCTAAGTCAGGGCAGATATTTTGGTCGGACAGGTGCAAGGAGCTCTTTGGGTTGCGCCCAGATGTTAAAGTAGATTACCAGCTATTCTTGGAAGGACTGCATCCTGACGACCGTGAGTTGGTTTTCCTTGAAGGCAGGAAGGCGATGAAATCAAAAGATCTGGGTAAAATAGACCTGGAATTCCGCACTCTTGGAATCCATGATAAAGAAGTAAGATGGGTGAAGGCAAAAGGCCACGCCTATTTTGACGATCAGGGGGCTGCGGTAAAGCTATTAGGCACGATCGTAGACATTACCATGCAGCGTGAAGCTGAAGAGGCCCTGAATCAATCGCACGACAGGTTACAAAAACTGGTGAAAGAACGCACCCGGGAACTGGTCGCAGCCAATAAATCGCTGCAGCGCTCCAACTCTGAGCTGAATCGCTTTGCGTATGTTACCTCCCACGATCTCAAAGCTCCGCTCCGGGGCATCAGCACCATTGCTGCCTGGCTGAAAGAAGACTACGGAGATAAGCTTGACGAAGCCGGCCAGGAACAATTAAAGATGATGCAGCAGCGCGTAAAAAGAATGTACAACCTCATTGACGGCATCCTCTCCTATTCGCGGGCTGGCCGTAGCGAGGAACATGTACCCACTCTGGTAAATCTTAATAACTTAATTGAGGAAATAACAATGACCCTGGCGGTTCCTTCCGATTTTAAGATCCATTATAATGGAACATTACCTTCCGTTAATTTTGATTCAGTAAAACTTTACCAGGTATTTCAAAACCTGATCTCCAATGCAATTAAATTTAATGATAAACCCAAAGGCGCTATAATAATAGAATTTATTGAAAAAGACACCGAATATATTTTTATGGTCAGGGATAACGGACCTGGAATACCGGAAAAATATCAGCGCAAAATATTTGAATTATTTCAAACGCTGGAGGCCGACTCAGAGGAGAAAAGCACCGGGCTGGGCCTGGCCATTATTAAAAAGATAATAGAGGTGGAAGGCGGCCGCATCTGGCTCGAATCAAAAGAAGGAGAAGGAGCCGCATTTTATTTTACAATTCCGAAAAGGATTCCAAAAACCTCTGAATCGAAAATTAAATAATAAAAAAGATTCCTGCCTTCATCATAAAAATTGCCTAATCTTCGGCCCGGTAACGTAACCTTACTTCTTCGATCCGCGCTCCATCCACAGCCAGAATTGTGAACTCGTAAGGTGGGAGTTCTATCACCTCTCCTTCTTCAGGGATATTCTTATGAATGTGCAGGATAAAGCCTCCCAATGTTTCATAGTCGCCTTCAGGAAGTTGAAGATGATAGTTTTCATTAAGATAATCTATTTCGAGGCGCGCACTAAAGAGATATTCAGATTCGCTGATCTTCTCCTCGGTGAGTTCCTCCACATCGTGCTCGTCCTCAATCTCTCCAAAAATCTCTTCAATAATATCTTCCATGGTAACAATACCTGAAGTGCCGCCAAACTCATCCACTACCACGGCAATACTGCGTCTCTTTTCAATGAGCTTTGGCAGGAGGTCATTGGCGGGCATGGCTTCGGTGGCAATAAGGATAGGAAGCAGCACATATTCCACCTTTTCCGGTTTTTTAAAAAGATCAACAATATGAATGTAGCCGATAATATTATCTATTGTCTCTTTGTACACCAGGATCTTTGAGTGCCCGGATTCATTAAAAAGTTCCGTGGCGACAACAATCCCCTCGTTCAGTTCGATGGCCACAATATCCGTTCGCGGCACCATGCACTCGCGCACCTTCACATTGGCAAAATCAAGAGCATTCTTAAATATCTGGGTGTCCACTTCATGCTCACCTTCCTCCTCGCCTGACGAACTTTCCTTTATAAAATGAAAAAGATCGAGACGGGAAAAAACGGGACTATCCTCCTTTAATTTTGTTCGGAGTATAAGGCGGATAAAGCCTTTCGAAATCCAGACAATAAATATCATTACAGGCCAGAAGATGGCGTAGCTCATCGCAATTGGAATGTAAAGCACATTCAGCACCTTATTGGGATTAATACGAAAAAGCGCTTTGGGGAAAAATTCGGCAACCACAAGTACCAGCAACGTTGAAACAATTGTTTGCAAAAGGAACAACGTTACCGGTCCATGAAGGAATGGGAGCTGAATATTCAGAATCGTCTCTTCCAGCAGCGCGGCCATGTAAATACCGTATACTACCAGTGCAATATTATTCCCGACCAGCGTGGAAGTGAGGAAATGAGAAGGCCGCTTCATAAAATAGGAAAGCAACCGGCCTGAAAGCAGGTTATGCTGAAGCTGCAGTTCCACCTTCAGCTTGTTCGCGGAAACGTACGCGATTTCAACTCCCGAGAAAAACGCGGAAAAAAGCAGTGATATAAGGACAATTGAGATTGCCGGATCCATAGGCGGGTAGGGTGCAAATTTAATTAATACCGATTACAACGATAACAATTTTAATATACACTCGCATTCATTCATGTTTGATAATTTAAATATTCGCAAGTAGTTTGCCCCTTCAAATGCGGACTTACCTACCAAAAAAACACCGGTATCCGGTCAACTATCTCATTATTGGATGGTTTGCCGGCTTCGGCCTCTCTATATATTATATGACGAAAACTTTCGTGACCATTGATGCAGCGTTTCATCTGCTCCTACTGATCGCGATTCTGGCTACGGCCATTCATGCACTTCTCTTCGGGATCAGACATAGAAAAGAACTGACAGAACTCTTGTTTTACAATCTTGTATCAAATGGCCTTTTGGGGCTGGGGCTGATGCTCCTGCTCAATTATCACCTTGCCGGCAACCCCCATGGCGAATACCACGCGTTGACGAAGGACCGGCACAAAGCGTTTTCAACTTTCGAGGATCTGAGGCTGGAAGATGGCGCCTACCGGTACTTCGGGTATGTGCTGAACCTTGACGATCCGCAGGAGACAGGGCTGATGGAGGCTGAAGCAGTGGAACTGGAAGTGGCAGATGGACTTTTCGGCTTTAAGGTACTGAAGGGAAAGCGCTTTATTGATCTGAGAAAAAAGAACGACCCATGAGCAGTACGGTCGCAGATTACTACGCCATTCTGGGCATTAGCCGCAACGCATCTGAGGCTGAAATAAAGAGCGCCTTTCGCACCAAAGCCAAGCGCTACCACCCTGACGTAAGTCGGGAGCCCGATGCCGGAAACCGGTTCCGACAGATATATGCCGCTTACGAAATCCTGGCAGACCCTTACAAACGCGGTGTTTATAATATGCTGCTAGACCGGAAAGCACGCGAACCGGTGAATGAAAGCAGCCAGACCTACAGGCGCTATCAGCAGACCCAGCAGCGTGCGTATGAGCATGCACGCAAATATGGCCGGATGCGATACCAGACATTTGAAGAGAAAGTGCCAGACCCGGTCTCATTTCATCTGGAACAGGTTATGGGCCTGCTGGTAACGCTGCTCATTCTGACGATTGGCTTGGGAATGTGCGGTTTCAGCGGCTACCTGCTATTTTTTACCGGATTTAACGGCCACCTTGTGAGCGGCTACTTTTTTGGCGCACTAGGCATTGGAATTCTTCAGAGCGGCTTGCGGAGTTTGCGGGTGCTCATATACATTTGGCGCGATTGGGCGGGCCGCAGAGACCAAACCTAAGTGCCCTCAGAGATTATTTTTTATTTTCGGCAAAAAATTCATCATTTAGAAAAAACTATATCTTTATTCGCACAATGAAACTGTATTTAAAAGTTTCATTTCAATAAATTCAACAACCCGGAAGACCTATGAGACGCACCATCACCATCTCTATTGTCGTCATTCTCCTCATTACCCTCGCTGTTATTTTAATCGTCAATCCTGAATTGATCAAAAATATCTGGCTATGGCTGGTGGGTTTTGCCGGGTTTATTTATGCCGGCATTCGCAGGCTGGGCGAGATGTTTTCCGGAAATGACCGGCTGAAAGAACTGGAGGAGAGCAATAAGCAAATAAAGGAAAACCACAGCCGCATTACCCGCGAAATGGAAGCAGCTAATAAAAAGCTGGCGGAGGAGCGGGCGGCACATGCTGCTGAAATCGCCAGGCTCAATGTTAAGATCAATGAATTGCAGGAGAAGTATGAAAAGAATGAAGAGGAACTCCTGCGGGTGAGCCGGATGAATTATCAGGAATACATTGACAATCTGCCTGCCGGGGAAAAAGACAAGATCATTGACCAGGCATGGAAAGATGTTGACTTTGGCCTTTAACCGTTAATATTCGCTTCTGTAATTTTAATCAATACCCAAACAACATGACACAACAGATTCTCCGCTATTTTCTCACAGCGTTCCTTTTCTTTATTTCGTGCGGAATTCTTTCTGCACAAACCGAATGCACCAGCGATACTTTTCAAAAGGGCCTGAGAAAAAATCAGCAATACACAGCCCCCTGCGATTCGATGGTGGTACTGAATAAACCCACATTTCAGCGGTGGACTTTTGAAAAGGAAAAGGCGCTAACCGAATTGAACCTGCTCCAAAGAAGCAATTCTTTGCTGAAGGAATTGAACGAAGAAAAAGACAGCCTCATCATAATACAGGGGAAGGACATCCAATCTCTTGAAGATCATAAGGCCACTACAGATTCGCTAACTGCAGAGCTGAATACGAACCTTGTGCAGTGCATTAAAAACACCGATGAAGCCATTGCTGCTGCCCGCCAAAAGAAAATTGAAGGACTGATCATTGGCGGTATTGGCGGGAGCGTTATCGGTCTGCTAGCGGGAATATTTCTTTTTTAAAAAACAATCCAAAAACAACCTATACCTGTTGCCATGAGAAAACTTATCTATTACTCTTTATTGGGCCTGGAGCTCATCTTTTTGGCGTGCATCGGATATGTCGCCTTTTTTGTGAAAGAAGGAACTGAACTTACAAGTGACCTCACACTTAATCCCTTTCATAAAATTGCACTGATCATCGTACTCGCCTGGATCGCCATTCTGCTCGCCTATTATGGTTGGGCCATTTATTTCTACAATCTCAATTTTGGACGGTCAGACGAGTTCTGGAGCAATTTCCTGAAGAAGCAAAAGGAGTTTTCTGCAGATCCTTCTAAGGATGTTGAGGCGGTTTATGACCTGCTTCATGCTCCCAAGGAAAATCCTTATGGCGATGAAACTTTCGGGCTTCCTCCGGGCACAGTCCGGGGAACATTGGCCCTGACAATTCTCATAGGGGGCCTGGCGCTTTTCGTCAGCTTTTTCGGCTCCGAGCGCCTTTTTACCGTGGAGGAAGGCTCAATTATTCATGACTATTTCGACTTCTTTAAAGAGGCATTTCTGATGGTGGTGGCATTTTACTTCGGCACCAAAGCCCTGGGAATCCTGCAACAGGAACGCACCAAGCGGCATGAAAAGAATGTGGAACTGGCCAAGGCTTCCCCAAAGAAATCATCCGGAGGCAGCAGCACTGAATTATCAAAATTTCCTGATGAAGGTGAAACCGGTATGGATACACCAGCCGCGCCTGTTTCAACGCCACCAAGTTCTGAAACAACTGCGCCCGCTGCCACTCCCACTTCTGCACCAACACCGTCCGGGGCAAAGCTGCCTGTTCATACCGTTTCGCTGCCCGGAAAATTGATCCATGATAATATCAAGAAATTTTATCCGCACGTGGAAGATCTTGAGAAGGATAAAGACCTGGACGAAAATGACATCAGGAAATTTGCAGAAAGTACCGGGCTTGAACTGGCCGTGGTAAAAGCTGTAATAGAAGTGGAAAGCAGCGGCAGCGGGTTTCTGAAGGATGGAAGGCCAAAAATCCTGTTCGAGGGCCACGTATTCTGGAAGCAACTGAAAAAAGCAGGCGTAGATCCCGCGCCCCTGGCTGCCGCCAACCCTGATATAATTTACCAGAACTGGACCCGGCAACATTATCTCACTGGTACCAAAGAACATGGCAGGCTGGAAAAGGCCAAGAAAATACACGAGGAAGCCGCCCTTCAGTCTGCATCCTGGGGACTTTTTCAGGTTATGGGCTATCATTGGGAAAATCTTCAATACGACTCCATCCATGAGTTTGTGGCCAAACATCAGGAATCAGAATACTGGCATCTGGATGGGTTTGGCCGCTTTATCGAAAAGAACAATCTGGTGCAATACCTGAAAGCTAAGAATTGGGCAGATTTTGCCCTGCGATACAATGGAAAAGGATATGCTGTCAATAAATATGATACTAAACTGGCAGCCGCTTATGCAAAGCATTCGCAAGCGGAAGAAAAAATTGTATAGTTGAAAATCCTTATAGTTGAAAAAAGGACAAAAAAAGATCATATCGTCTGTGATAAAAAACTCCAAAACTCCTGAAAACCTTTTACTTCATGAGTTTATTCAATTTATTCATACAATCACAATTCCGGTAAAAAGCCTCTGATTCGTAAGAATATAGTTAATGCAAAAGACCGTATTTGAAGTTTCAAAAATGGATTGTCCTTCAGAGGAGAACTTGCTCCGGCTGAAACTGGGCGAAATTTCAAATATTGAGAATCTGGAATTCAATATACCGCAGCGCGAGCTCAAGGTTTATCACCAGCCAGCCGGACGAAATCGAAAAAGCGATCCTTTCGCTGAAATTAGGTGGGAAAAGAATATCCACCGAACGGGCAGGCAAAACCGACTTTACCGAAACCGGCAGCCTGACCTGATTATCGGAACTATTGTTTTTGTTTTGGTTAGTCAGCAAGCCCTGAGAATAATAAGATTGGGAAAGTGAACTCCGAAAATTCCCGCCCTAGCACTTTCCCCGTTTTTCCTGATGTATTTTCCCGAAGCCCTGTTTGTAATCATCTATCTTTCTGATTCAGAGCCCCAACCCTTGCGAGGCGCAGAATTTGAATAAAGAAGGCAGATGAGAACGAATTTCACCATACTGGGACTCATGACCGGATCTATGCTCTTGTATCTGTGGCTGTGTACAGAGTCAGATAATCAATCGCAGCATCCAGGTCTTTTTCAGGAGAGCTCGGCCATGATGCTGGACCAGCATAGCAAACCTGATCCCTTCACTCGCGCTGACAGCATCATTGCGTATGCTGAAACATTTTTAGGAACCGGCTATCTTTATGGAAGCAGCAACCGTAAAGGATTTGATTGCTCTGGTTTTACACATTTTATATATAATGAATTTGACATCACTATTCCCCGCAGTTCAAAGTATCAGGCCGGTGCAGGGGTCCCCGTTCCATACAGCGAAGCCCGGAAAGGTGATCTTATTATTTTCACCGGTACAAATGCCCAGGTCCGGCAGCCAGGTCATGTCGGGATCGTTGTCAGCCGCACAGATACTCAACTCACATTCATCCATGCTTCTTCCTCCCAAAAAGAAAGTGGCGTAAAAATCAGCGAAGTTGAAGGAACCGGTTACAAGGATCGGTTTCTTGAAGTGAGACGGGTGATTGAATAATATCCACGATTTTCAGAAAAATGTCGGGTAGTTCCGTAACCTGCGTTTTCAGATAATTTGCTGAACTGCGACCATCCTTTACCGGAAAATTGCTCCACCATTTTACAAGATCAAATAGTATATCCCACACTACTTCAGTGATTTATAAAATATAACTCCTGAGAATAAACCGATTCAAACCCCAAAGCATTACTACCCTTACCTCTTGTTCGGAGTCACCCGATTTAAGCTAATAGGTACATATTACCGGTATGAATCGGCCCAGATGGATATTCCGGCCATTGAGCGATGAACATCATATTATACTGAAGCTCATACAGTAAAAACAAGTACAAATACGGATTAAAATTAAGAACAAAATTCAGAATCTTTACATGTTAAACAAACCGAGCCATGAAAATCATCACCCTGCAATCTACGCCTGAATCCGCCCCCACTACTGATGATGCTATAAAAACCCGGCTGGGTCATCTTAGCAGGCAAATCAGTTATTCCCCAACCAGTTTCCTGATCCATCTCAGGGAATATGACGGCCACCTTACTATTATCATGGATCATAAATCCAGAGATCATGATGAAAAGATATTCCTGGAGGTCCTTCAGGTTATATTTCCGGAAGCTCATATTATTTATTCCTCCTTGATTCCATTGTTTCCTTTTGAGCAGCAGTCTTTGCAGGTCATGGCATAGGTAGGAAGCACTGGATTTTACGATAGCATATAAACCAAAAAAGGCCTCCACCTCTGGAGACCTTTTTGGGGACAACATTCCGTTGTCCGCATCCAACAACCTACAAAACCCAAAACCTAACTTCTTCAAATTTCCTAATCCACGCCTTTGTCAGTTGTTGAGGAATGAAATAAATTCTGCGGAATTCGTGCTGCCGCTCAGTCGCTTCACCTCCCAGCCTTTGCTGTTAAAAGCTACCACTGCCGGAAAATGAGTGATATTATAGCGCTGTCCTAAATCCTCGTGATCCTCTATATTGGCTTTAAATGCCAGGTATTGCTTATCAAGATATTGTTGTACTTCGGGTTGCTCCAGCGCATTGAGGAACTTCTCAGAACGCTTATCCCAGGAGGCATAGAAGATTATAAAATATCCACACTCCTCTGTTTTGGCCATCTTTTTCATTCCCTTCAGGTTTCCGTCAAAAAACATCACCTTCTTATTAGTAGTGGTAAAAGAGAAACACCCGGTGCCGAGGGCGGCTATTACGATTAATGTTATGAGGTTTTTCATGTGCTTAATTTTTTTTCTTCCGTTTCAACAATACAAAAGTATGGTGCGATATAGCCTGAGAAAAATGATAGAGTTGAAGTACGTAACACGTGTAAGAATTTCTCTATTCCCGCTCAGGATGATAAAGGAGAATAAGCGCAGGCAATCACCGCATATCGCTGTATACAAGCGTTTCAGTAGATTACCGGCAACGGTAAAGTTCCCCGAAAATGAATTTGAAGGAAAGTAACAAACCATGTTCAATACTATTTTAAAGATATTTTTAATCGAATTGTGAAATGTGGGTCTCTCCGTATGATCCCGATGATTACGGGCTTGCAGAATATGATTCAATGAGAAATGAAAACAGGCTGCCTCTGATGTGATAGGCGGACAAGTACAGGATTCAGCTTGTACAAAGAGTACCGAAAGCTGCGTATATAGGATTGAGCTATGGGTCATCTTACCGGAGATTGGCTCGCGGAACCCAGGAAGTCCAGCATTTCTTCTCGTGTAACGCTTCCCCTGACGCGGGCCAGCTCGTGGCCACGAGGATCGAACAGAATGATAGCAGGAAATGACTTTATGTTATATACCCTGCCCCAGGTCTTTTGCTTGTCCATATTTATTGCTGTCAGCAGATAATCGCGCTCCATCGCAGCTTTCACCTTCGCATCAGTAAATGTACTGTCAATAATAAACCGGCAGTGCTTGCACCAATCTGTGTAGAAAAATACGAGGTAACTGCTATTGCTCTTCTTCGCTTCCTTTTGGAATGTGCGATAGTTTCCTTCAGGAAACCGTATCTGAGCCTTTACTGAAAAACAAACCGACAGCATGAACAAAAACAAGAAAATCAATGACCTGCCCATAAATTCTATTTTAATGAGGCTACAAAAATAGTCCTGGCCATTGCGCAGAGAAATTCATTTTCATCCATTTTATAAGTATTGAAAGCAAAAGCGATGGAATGCACATTTTTTGTACCTCCCGCAGAAACACAATTGATTTATGCTAAAACGATTTTCCCTCATCCTTCTTTTCACTTCCTCTTTCTTTATTTCAAAAGCCGCCTACATCCTGATCCCGATGGACGATGTGCAGCGCAATCATTTAAAAGCTTATGGCCTGGCCTACTTCAGCCTCTCGAATGAAGTGGATGTAGACTGGCTTCTGAACTACAGGGGCGGGAGCTTTGCGCTTAAATCTGCCAGCGAATTTGAGAAGGAGTGCATCATCCGGGGCGTGAGTTATGAAATTCTGGCTGATGCCCAATACAATAAAATCCTGAGCGATATAGCTCGGCCGGAAGTGAATATGGAAGTGGTAAAGCTGGAAAAACCACCCAAAATTGCAGTGTACTCCCCCAAAACCAAACAGCCGTGGGACGATGCAGTGACGCTTGTACTAACCCATGCTGAGATTCCTTATGACGTTATATATGATGATGACGTATTGGGAAATAAACTGGCCCTTTACGACTGGCTTCACCTCCATCATGAAGATTTTACAGGGCAATTTGGAAAATTCTGGGCAGCATATAAAAATCAAACCTGGTATCAGGCAGAGGTTCAGGAGGCCGAATCAATAGCTGCTAAATGGGGCTATAGCAAAGTCTCAGAATTGAAGCTTGCCGTGGCAAAAAAGATCCGTGATTATGTATTTGGCGGTGGATTCCTCTTCGCCATGTGCTCTGCAACGGATACCTACGATATCGCATTAGCGGCTGAGGGAGTGGATATTTGCGAATCCATGTTTGACGGAGACCCGATGGATCCACACGCACAGCAGAAACTGAATTACGATCCCACATTTGCCTTCAAGGATTTCGTACTCAAAACCAGTCCTTATGACTATGAGTATTCCTCCATAGATGCTGAGCCCCAGGAAAGGCAGGGCGTTTCAGAACAAAACGATTTTTTTACGCTCTTTGAATTTTCTGCGAAGTGGGATATTATTCCTTCCATGCTTTGCCAGAACCACACGCGCGTGATCAAAGGCTTTATGGGACAGACCACAGCATTTGAAAACCGGTATATTAAATCCGATGTGCTGGTAATGGGCCAGACTAGATCACTGGATGAGGCCAAATATATTCATGGAGAAATCGGGAAGGGAATGTGGACTTTCTATGGCGGACATGATCCGGAAGATTACCAGCACATGGTAGGCGAGCCGCCAACCGACCTGAACCTGCACACCAACTCTCCCGGCTACCGGCTCATTCTTAATAATGTATTGTTTCCTGCTGCACGCAAGCAAAAGCAGAAAACCTGATCAGGGATTCTGGCATCCGGGTTTCAACGTCAACCCGGTTTCTTTTTTCCAGGCATTACCATATCTGCACCGGCATCTTTTAATGCCTCAAATCCTTCATTTAAATAATAAAAATTGTGTTTGCCTTCCAGTTTAAGGTAGGAAATGGCGGTCATCGCTTCTGACGAAGGACGAGAAAGCACGTAATAGGTTTTGTTGGAAGCATAATCATCCACTTCCTGAAGCATCTCTTCCAGCGAAATATTTCTGCTGCCGGCCAGGTGCTCCCCCTGAAATTCATTTTCAGGACGCAGATCTAAAATCACAGGCTGCCCAAATCTGCGATCTATGAGCAATTCCTCGGTATCCGTAGCAATCACAACATCAATTGGCTCCCCGGCAGCCTGCCATGCCTCAAATCCGCCTTTCAGAAATCCCTTCACTTCTTCAAATCCAAGCGTTTGCAGTTCTTTAAAAAGTACCTCTTCGCTGCCCGGCTCCGCTACGATCAGCAGCGCCTGGTCTTCGAGCAGCAGCCTGCGCATCAGCTTTCCAAACAGTTCATTCCTCGCTATATTGATGGAACCCGGAACCAGCCCCTCCGCAAACTGCCGGGGTGACCGGATATCCAGGACGGTCAACCCCTGTTCTTTCAGTTTTTTAAATTCCTGTATTTCCAAAAATTTTAATTCCATCATCTTAAAATTAAATTATCAGCCTCTCAATACCTTCTGCCACTTTTTAGAAAAATTATTAGCCACAAAATCTTTTAGGTAAAATGGTTCAAAATCGGCAATGTTCTCAAACTCCTGCCGCCTGAACTTTTGATATGCAAGCCCGGCCTGGTATCCGGCCTGCGGAGAGAAATCATCCCAAAATTTTGCGCTCCCGTGTTTCTCCAGAATATCTCTGCACTTCATCATCCCATCTCCAAAAAACAATACCTGCTTTTCTACCAGTAGTTTTTCAAAGGAATGCTGATCAATTATTTCGGCAGCCGTTTTTTGCAGTGGATTTAAAGCCTGATCAAAAATGGCGTAATAGATTTCCATGCGCCTTGCGTCAATCATGGGACAGAGTAAGGGAACCTCTGGGTAACGGGTCGCAGCAGCAGCCGAGAAGGCCAGCAATGTAGGCACCGAAATGAGCGGTATATTTAGTGAAAATGCAAGCCCTTTAGCGACAGATGTCCCGATTCTCAAACCGGTGTATGACCCTGGCCCCTGGCTCACGGAAACCGCTGAGAGGGTCGCAGGTTTCATGTCTATCTCCTGCATCAGTTTCTGGATAAACAGCGTAAGATGGGTGGAATGCATTCGCGGCTCCTCACCTGTTTTTGCACCTTCAACGGTACCATCCGTTGAAATGGCTACCGAACAGACATCAGTAGCCGTTTCAATGTGCAGGATTGTAGCCACCCTAAAATTTTACCTTCAGCTTCCGGGTTTCCTCTTTTCGCTTTACCAGCACCTCAACCTCGTCTCCTTTCGAGAAATGCGACAGTGCCTGCATGTAGCTCATTATATCCCGAACCGGAACATCGCCCATTTGAAGGATGATATCGCCATCCTTCATTCCTGCCTCTGAAGCAGGTTTCCCTTCTGAAACTCCTTCTACGCGCAAACCGCCTTTGTCATAAAAATAATCAGGCATTATTCCCAGTGTTACTTTGAAGCGGGGCACTGTGCTGCCATCATTCTTGGTTTTGATGAATTCCATCTGATCCAGTTTTTCGAGGTGCAGGATCATTTCAAAAATATATTGAGATACGGCTGCCATTCCTGTGATATTCAGCTTTTCGACATCATCTGAAGGTTTGTGATAATCAGAATGGACACCCGTAAAGAAATGAATTGCCGGGATTTCCTTGAGATAAAATGAGGTATGGTCAGAAGATCCCATTCCTGAAGAGGTCGTCTTTTCCCGGATATTCCCCACTCTAATAATGTTCAACAGCGAATCCCATACGGGTGAGGTGCCGGTGCCATTTATCCCAAGTTCCTGCGATTGCGGGTTCAGTCGCCCTACCATATCCATGTTCAGCATCGCCATCATTTTAGGCAGCTCCTCCGGCAAATGGCGCGTAAAATAGTTGGAGCCAAGCAGTCCTAGTTCTTCACCGGAAAAAGCCAGGAAAAGGTAATTATGGTTGGACAGGCTGGCCTTCTTTACCTGCATGGCCAGCTCCAGCAAAACGGCTGTCCCGCTGGCATTGTCGTCAGCTCCGTTATGTATTTCGCCCGTTGCAGCGCTCAGGGAACTTCCATATTCTCCCATACCCAAATGATCATAATGCGCTCCGATTACAATTGTAGATGAAGCATTATTATCAATATAACCAATCACATTGTGTCCCGTCTTTTCAGGCTTTTTCAGGTCCACCGAGATTTTTACGCTTGAGGCTGCACTTTCATCTCTCTGCAACTCCGTAGCAATTTCCTCCCCCACATGCACCACCAGAAACTTGTATGGCTGCAGGTTGGAAATGCCGCGCATTCCATCCAGCGAAATATCGTTTGGCGCATTATAGAGAACCACCGCTGCAGGTTCCGTTTTGGCGGCTGCATCAAGCCTGCTGCGCCAGCCGATGGAGGGGTCATGCGGATCAGCATCAGCAGGAATTGCAAGATTGAGAAGCAGGATATTACCTGCCTGGCTTCCCGATTCTGATATGCCGGCTGTTTCATTGACCACCGTTCCTTCCACCTTTCCACTCGAAGAAACTGGCACAGGGTACCATTTTTCATTAACAGGATATTTGTTCTTTTCAATTTTAAATGAATTCTTTTTTCCCAATTCAATGGCCGGGGTAAATGCGAATGCCTGAAGGTAATTCTTATTATTTCCCAAAGGTTCCAGTCCATATTCTTTATAGTAATTGCTGATATATCCGGAAGCCTTCTTCTCATATTTAGTACCGGTAAGCCGGCCACCAAATTCATCAGAGGCCAGAATACTGACGTGATTGTATAACCGCATAGCGGAGCCGGCCGTATCAGATGTTTGAGCAGAAAGAAATGGAGCTGAAGTGATAAGAATTAAAACCAGTAAAAACAGGTTACGCATAATTGATGAAGTTTTCATAGATCATTTTAAAACAGAGGATCAAAATGAGCGTCCCAAAAAAGGCCCTGATCCATTTCTGAGGAAGATGATATGCCAGCCTTACGCCAAGCGGTGCAAATATAATCACGCCTATTACCAAAGGCAGTACAACCGGGAAGATGATATAGCCTAAACTCAGGGGAATACTGATGACAGCATTATGATCGGAAAGCATATAAACGAGGCTGTTAGCAAATGCAAAAATCGGAATGATCCCCAGGGAAATAGAAGCCGCCTTCCTGATGTCCAACCGCATAAATGAATGCAGTACCGGAATGATCAGGATTCCCCCGCCCAGGCCGGTGAGGGCGGAAATTATACCGCTTACCAGGCCTGTACCCATGTATTTGTTATTGCTGATGTCACTAACCACCAAATCGGTTTTTTCCGGCTTGCGCTTGGTGAACAGCATCCGGTATGCAAAAAGGATCAGGATCACCATAAAGAAGACCCCATACTTTTCTTTGGAATACCACTGGAAATGAATAATAGTAAAGGAAATAATAAGAGATGAGATTACGCCCGGCAATGCCGTGAGCAGTATTTGCCGCAAATGAAAATTCTTAATCTGGATCTGCTTTATCGTACCGGAAAGGCCGGCAAAAAAAGTGGCGAACAGAGAGTTGGCCAGCGTAAATTTTACCGCTTCGTGCGGATCCATTTCATAAGGCAAAAGAAAATAACTGATCACAACCACGAAGATGACTCCACCACCAATTCCTAAAAGCCCGGCTAAAAAACCACCCGCACAGCCTGCTGCAAGAAGCAGCAGAATATCAACAATATCAAGCACTTATAAGCTTATTCAGCCAGCGTGAGAATTCCTTTAAATTCCTGTGGATTTTCAAATACTTCCAATGCCTCCCGCACATCCGTATCGGTGCGCAGAGAAACCTGGATCCGCCCATTGCGATAATAGTAACGGCTTACGATCTCCTCTTCCAGCAGGGCGATCACCTCTTCCTGATGCTTGCGCAAATCTTCTTCTTTATCATGCTTTAATTTTTGCAGCATGCTTTCATAATCGCTACTAATAGCTTCATAATATTTTTCCGTTTCAGCACTCTCCTTCAGTTTTTCAAGGGCCTTCTCGGTGTTTGTTTCATACTGATAATCCTTATCGCTGATAAAAGCTATGAAGTCCTCAAAGTCCTGCAAAGTGAGTTGGAAATCTTTTACCGGTGGAATTGAATCATGCGTATTCCGATATTTGGTGGCGAAATCAAAAATGTACCTTTTGTTCAGCAGCGTTTTGGTTATTTCCGCATGTTGTGTAACATCTGTTTCAATATCAGGGGTAATGCCGCAACCATCATAGACTGAGCGGCCACCAAGCGTTTTGTATTCAGTAATTAATGAATCAGGAATTTTTCCGGCCTTTCCCAATCCATCCCGGCTGGAATAGTCAATCCGTTGAATGCATCTTCCACTCGGGATATAATATTTCGCTGTGGTTATTTTTAACTGGGCATTATAAGAAAGAGGGCGAGTGGTCTGCACTAAGCCTTTCCCATAAGTCTGCTGGCCTATGATAATGCCGCGGTCATGATCCTGGACAGCGCCTGAAACAATTTCAGAAGCTGAGGCGGAGGTACCATTTGTGAGTACGATCAACGGAATATCGGTATCCACCGGGCTGTACATTGTTTTATAATCCTTCACCCATTCTTTGATCCGTCCTTTTGTGCTTACTACGCTTTTTCCTTTCGGAATGAAAAGGTTTACCGTGTTTACTGCTTCATTCAGCAATCCCCCCGGGTTTCCCCTTACATCAAGGATAATGCTTTCCAAACCCGGATTTTTCTTTAGCTCTGACAGGGCCGACTTCACTTCTTTCGCAGCATTTTGCCGGAATGACCGAAACTGGATGTAGCCCACCTGCTCATTCACCATTCCATAATACGGGACATTATTTAGCTTAATTTCTTCACGGGTCACTTTGCTGATAAAAGGCTCGTCATTGCCCGGCCTTAATATTTTTAACTCCAGCACAGTGCCTGGCTGTCCCTTCAGGAGGGCACTTACTTCCTGTGTGTTTTTTCCCGTCATATCCTTGCCGTCAATCTCCAGGATTTTATCCCCGGCTCTCAGGCCGGCTTTTACGGCAGAATAGCCATCATAGGGTTCCACGATCAGCACATCCTTACCGGCCGTAGAGATCACCGCGCCAATGCCGCCATACTCGCCTGTGGTCATAAAGCGGTAATCCTCTATTTCTGATTCAGAGATATAATTGGTATAAGGGTCCAGCGTCTTCAGCATAGCGTCAATGCCGGTACGCACCAGATCAGAAGCATCTACCTCATCTACATAATAGGTATTGACCTCCTTAATAAGGCTGGCGAAAATGTCAAGATTTTTAGATACTTCAAAGTAATTATCAGCCGTATAGCCTGCACCGCCTACAAAGGTGAGTGCAATAAATACCGGAAGGATCCATTTGCGGGAAATGCTTTTAATTCTGTTTTTCATAAAATTTATGTCTGACTTTAAAAATGGCCGGTACCGGACGTGGAGAAGCAGAATAATATAAAGATCCACTTCAGAACGACCTGGAAAGCGACTTAATTATTGGTAGAAAAATTTAAGGAACGGGATCGTAGCCGCTGCCGCCCCAGGGATGACAGCGCCCAATTCGCTTTATTGCAATATAGATGCCTTTCAGCGGGCCATATTTTTTGATGGCCTCAAGGCTGTACTGAGAGCAGGTTGGGGTATAGCGGCAGGAGTTCGGTAAATAAGGAGAGATGCCGGCCTGGTAGAAACGGATCAGCAGGATGAAAGGGTAAGAGGCGGCCTGCTTAAACTTTGTGCTGAAATTTTTCAAAGGCTGATATTAGCTTTTCCTCGATAAAGGAATAATCATGCAGCTCATTGCTGTTGTACATTACAAGCAAAGCCACCTGCATCTGGCGGTTTCGGAGGAAGTCATATAGCTGGTGCTTGTGCAGGCGGTATGCCTCACGCAGCCTGCGCTTCAGCAGGTTTCGGTCGTGCGCCTTTCTGAATCGCCTCCGGGGCACGGAGATCAGGACCTGAGTCGGGAACCGGCCGGGAAGCGGAGTTTCGATCCACGCAAATAAGATTGGAAAAATGAAAACGGAAGAGTTTTGCTGCCGGTCAAGCAGCCGCTCAATGATCTTATTGCTGCACAGCCGCTCCTCCTTGCTGAAAGTATGGCGAACGGCATTCATAAGAGCAGAAGGCTTATCGCTTCGGCCTGTATTCCGAGGAAACAGAAAGCTTCTTACGACCCTTTCTCCGCCTGTTCTTCAGGACGGTACGGCCATTTCTCGACTTCATGCGTTCGCGGAAGCCGTGCTTGTTCTTTCTTTTCCTGACACTGGGTTGAAATGTTCTTTTCATTGTTCTGCTTAATTTATACCTGCCGAAAAAAGGAGTGCAAAGATAGCAGCTTTCTGATTATTTGGAATCGTTGACGACATTCTTCTTCCGGATTGAGAAGTGACTGGAAGATGGGCACGAGGATTAACTGATTGGACAGAGACTTACGGATTTTTTTGCGTAACATCCGTTCAATCCCTCTGATTTGCGTTCCTGTTCTATTGATGTCCTCATTCGCTTCTGACAGCGACCAAAGCTATTTTTCATAATTTTGAAGGAGTTACATCCAAGTCCGTCCTATCAGATGACCGGGTCACAATAACCCCTCCTAAATGACACAGAACATTAATGAGCGACATGATCCTGAAGATCTTTATGTAATAGCGATAGGCGCCTCAGCCGGAGGCATGGAAGCCATTCACCTGCTTTTTGACCACACACCCGAAGATGGGGTGGCTTACGTCATCATACAGCACCTCTCACCTGACCATAAGAGCTTTATGGCAGAACTCCTTGCCCAGCACAGCAAGCTGAAAATATCAGTGGCCGAAAACGAGACCTACGTAGAGCCAAACCATGTATACCTCATGCCTAGGGGAAAGAACATGACGATCAGGAACAAAATGTTGTTGCTGACCGATATCAGAACCGCCCAACCCAACACCGCCATAGATATCTTTTTTGATTCTTTGGCAGAAGACCAGGGCGATAAAAGCATTGCCGTCATCCTTTCGGGTACAGGGACGGACGGAACCAAAGGTATTGCCGCCATCAAAAGAAATGGTGGATTCGTAATTGTGCAGGACCCGGAAAGCGCCAAATTCAATGGAATGCCCAACAGCGCCATCGAATCGGGCAATGTAGACATTGTGCTTCCCCCAGAACGTATTCCTGACGAAATAATAGCCTACCTAAAGCGGGATATATTAGAAAGCAACTTTAGCCACACAATTTCCGAGAACGATGAAGCTGAATTGCTCAATATCCTTGAACTGATTCAGCAAAACACACCCCTGGATTTTTCAGATTATAAGCGGCCTACCATCATCAGAAGGATAGTGATAAGAATGACCCGCAACAAGATAGCAACGCTGGGGGATTATACCGAATTTTTAAAAGCCAATCCTTCTGAAATAGATCTTCTTGCAAAAGATTTTCTTATCAGCGTCACTAAGTTCTTCAGAGATAAAGAAGCTTTTGAAAAACTAAAGAAAGAGGTAATTCCAGAAATTATTGAAAATAAATTGCTGGTAGATACTTTAAAAGTCTGGGTGGTGGGATGTGCTACAGGTGAGGAAGCCTATTCGCTCGCCATACTCATCGTGGAGCATCTTACTGAGCTTAAGAAAAGTCTTGATGTAAAGATATTTGCCAGTGATATTGATAAACCGGCATTGCTGCATGCTTCCAAAGGCGTATACCCCGCAAGCATTGCAAATGACGTTTCTGAGGAGCGGCTCCATAAGTTCTTTATTAAAGAAGACAATAAATACAAGGTAAAGGACAACATCAGGAAAATGATAATTTTTGCTGACCACGACATTATAAAGCAGCCTCCCTATGGTAAAATAGATCTGATAAGCTGTCGCAATCTGCTCATTTATATTAATCCTATCCTGCAAAAGAAAATTATTGCGTCCCTTCATTTCTGCCTTAATTTGGGAGGCTTTCTGTTTTTAGGCCCCAGCGAAAGCCTGGGAGAGGTAAAGAAATCATTCAAAGAGATAGATAAGAAATGGAAAATCTATAAAAGTATTGAAGTAGTCCGGAATTTACGCGACACCACCTATAGCACCCCTGGCCCGGATCAACAATTGGTTAAACTTAGAAACAGCCCCCTTGCTCAAAAGAGTATTATTAAAAATAACCTTACGGAAATCATCCATCATACACTGCTGGAAGAATCTGGTTATGAAGCCGGAATATGTGTTAATGCCGATTTCGAGATTATACAAACTTTTGGGAACTACGAGAAATACCTGCTTCCTAAAATATTTAATTTCAACCTGCTTGAAATGTTGCCCGAAGAACTTTCTATCGCCACATCAACCGCTTTGCGAAAAGCAGTGAAACAGAAAAAAGCGGCAGCGATAAAGTCAGTAAAGTTCAAAAGAAATAGATCAAAGCATTCCGTCAGCTTATTTGTAAAACCTTTCTTGCCCAATAATACAGCGATACAAACTGTTCTCCTCGTTTTGTTCAAAGAAGAAAAGACGAAGAAAATTGCTGAAAAGGATATAGAAGTCTTCAGTATAGAAGCACATACCAGTCGCCACCTCGAAGACCTAAAGGACGAACTTGCAGAAACCAAAAACAAACTCAAAGAAGCTTATGACGCACTGGAAGTTTCAAGTGATAATATTTCTTCCTACAATGAGGAACTTATTTCCAGCAATGAGGAAATGCAAAGTACTAATGAAGAACTTCAATCAGTAAATGAAGAGTTGCAAACCGTAAACAACGAATACCAGTTAAAGATAAAAGAACTTGGCGAATTGTATGACGATTTAAACAATTACTTCAAAAGCACCATCAACGGTCAACTTTATGTAGATAAAAATTTGGTGGTCAGGAAGTTTACACCCTCTGCCATCCGGCAAATCAACCTTAAAGAAAGTGACATCGGACGTCCGCTCAGTGATATTTCAACCAACATAAGATTCTCAACGATGGTTGATGATATATATACTGTCATTGCAGGTTCAAGCACCATTGAAAAAGAGGTACAAACCACTGACGGCAGATGGTATCAGATGATGGTCATACCTTATATCAAACAAAAGGACAATAAAAATGATGGAGCCATCATTACCTTTAATGATATTACCGAAATAAAAAGGGTACAGGACAAGTTAACCAGAATAAACGAAGACCATAACAATTTCATTTATACAGTTTCACATGACCTGAAAGGCCCGGTGGCTAATTTAGAAAAACTTGTTGACTTTTTACAGAAATCACCTGGCAATATGGATAAAGAGGATAAAGAGATAATAAGTAAAATTGATCTGTCAGTTTTATTACTCAAAGATACCATCAACGAGCTTTCGGATATCACCAAAATTGAAAGTGATATTGATGTGCATGATAATATCTCCGTAGCAGATGTTCTGGAAGAAGTGAAATCCAGTATAAAGGATAAATTGCTGGAGGCCAATGTAACAATTAACATTGATTTAAAAGAACAACAAATTCCATTTTCTAAAAAGAATTTAAGGAGCATCCTGTTAAATTTATTGACCAACGCAATAAAGTACCAGTCGCCCGACCGTACACCTGAAGTGACGATAAAAACTGAGAAGTATAATGAATATATTATGCTTTCTGTAAGGGACAACGGATTAGGGCTGGACAAAGATAAAATCAGTGAAATATTCACAAAATTCAATCGAAGACATTATCATGTTGAAGGAAGCGGAATAGGCTTGTATTTGACAAAAAGAATAATTACAAATGCAGGAGGGGAAATAGAAGTTGAGAGTGAATTGGGAAAAGGCTCGGTATTTAAAGTTTTCTTCAGAACTAAGTCATCAGAAGAAGCGGAACACTGATCGGACGGAGCGAACGAATTTTCGCTGATTAAGTTGCCGAGCCGGCCAAAACAGAAATGTCGGGAAAGTACAGTTAGGTTTAAATTCAGCACATGGACTGGAGAGTTAAGGCATTGCTTCAAAAATGGATATCTTATGCTAATTTGGGTGATAAGCTCAATCATTTACCGGCAAGATTTAAACGGAATTACTATTCTAATGGAGCAACTTATCATTTGCATGAAGCGCTGCGTATGCTTGACAATTGCAGTTTTGATTCTTACACAGGAAAAACTGCACTCGAAATTGGCACAGGCTATTTCCTGTATCAACCACTAATTCTTCATCTGCTTGGGTTTGCGCATATTACCACAGTTGATATAACTAAAGACATAACTTTTAGGAGTGTCAAAAAACAGCTAAAATGCCTGGATAGCAAAGCGTATTTAAAACTAATAGCTTCAAAGGGCAATCTCTCTTTGGATCAGATTCAAAGTAAGCTATACAAATTAAAAAATGCTACCTCCCTACATGAGGTTCTATCATCAGCTAATATCACCTACATTCCTTTCTATCATATCCATGATCTAAGAAAGAATTCCGCAAAATATGATTATATTTTTTCACAAGTAGTTATGGAGCATATAAGGCCAGTGTTTCTTGAACATTTATTTAAAGAAATTTCAAAATCTTTAAGGACTGATGGGTACTCTGTACATACTATTAACTTTATAGACCATTTTACCAATGACGGCCTTTTTAAAGATCATCAAATATCGGAATTCAATTTTTTAAAATATTCTGACAAGTACTGGGAAAAATGGGCAGGAAATTCTATAGCTTATACTAACCGGCTCGGACATCCTTATTATCTTCAACTATGTTTTGAGCACCACTTAAAGGTAGTTGATTTCATTGGTGAAAATTATAAAGAACAAATTCCATTTGACGTGAAGCTTATTCATTCTGATATTATAAAAAGGTATAAACCGGATGTCAACCGAAATGACTTAACAGAATTTCAAAGAGGAACATTAATTTTTAAAAGATAGAATAGGAACATGGATCGGACGGATTGAACGATTAAAAATTCGTGAGAACCCGATCAATCAGTTAAATCCACTTTCCAATCACGCGCCTTCCAATTAATTTCTACCTTTGCCCCCGGATCTCCAGGGGTGCTTTGTCCTGAAAAGGAAAGGCTGAGATTATACCCGTTGAACCTGACGCAGATAATACTGACGAAGGGATGGAGAGAGAATCTTGCTACCGGCTTCTGGTAAAGTTCTCCCTGTTGATTCATTTTTTTTATTCATAAAAAAACAACAGGAAAATGAAAAGCCTACTATTCTCAATGCTCGCTTTGCTGGCCTTTGCAGGGCTGGCCGCACAAAGCCAAATTACCGGCAGGATCACAAATGCCGAAACAGGCGAACCGCTCATAGGTGCCAACATTGTGGTGCAGGACCAGGCCAAAGGTGCTGCAACTGGTGCGGACGGCTCCTTCGCCATTTCCAAGGTACACGAGGGAAGCCACACGTTACGCGTGAGTTACGTGGGTTTCCAAACGCTTGACACACAAATTACCGTAACTGCGCCTATGGTACTGAACCTGCAGTTGCAACCAAAACCCTATTTCAGTGAAGAGGTGGTTGTAGAGGTGACGCGCTTTTCAGAAGAGGGACCCAAAACGTTTTCTACCATTAGCAAAAAAGAAATTACGGAGGAAAACGTGGGCCGCGACCTTCCCTTCCTGCTGAACATGACGCCATCAGTAGTGGCCAACTCTGATGCAGGCAATGGCGTAGGCTACACCGGCATCCGCATTCGTGGACTGGACATTACCCGCATTAACGTAACGCTGAATGGCGTACCGGTAAATGACGCAGAAAGCCAGGGCGTATTTTTCGTAGACCTGCCGGACCTTGCCGCTTCGGTAGAGAATATACAGATACAGCGCGGGGTGGGAACCTCCACCAATGGCTCGGCAGCATTTGGCAGCAGCATCAATATCCAGACGAGCCAGATCGGAGACCAGCCATCCGCTGAACTCAGTGGCAGTTACGGCTCCTTCAATTCCTACCGGGGGAGCGTAAATTTCAGCACCGGAAAAATGGACAACAACTGGGGATTCCAGGGCCGCCTCAGCAAGATCAGCTCTGACGGGTACGTGGACCGCGCCTATTCCGACCTCAAGTCTGCCTACCTCAGTGGCGGCTACTTCGGCACCCGCAGCATCCTCAAATTCGTGGTACTGACGGGCGTGGAAGAAACCTACCAGGCCTGGTGTGGCACACCCGAAGCTGCTCTGGAAAACAACCGCACCATGAACTTATGCGGCACCGACTACGGCAGCAAACCGGGCGATCCGTATGAGGGTGAAACCGACAACTACCAGCAGGACTACTACCAGCTCCACTTCTCCCACCGTTTCAGCGAAAATTTCTTTGGCAACGCTTCGGTATTTCTTACCCGTGGCCGCGGCTATTACGAAGAGTACAAGGTGGATCAATACCTGCCCGATTATGCCATCGCGCCAATTACTTTTCCGGGCGATACAATCCGGTTCCGCGATTCGCTTTTCGTAAATAACGATACGATCGTAAATCCTTCCGGGGAGGACACTTCTGTGGTCATCGGGGGCGAAACTGTCACGGAAAGCGACCTGATCCGCAGGCGCTGGCTGGACAATTATTACTACGGGACGATCCTCTCTGCCAACTGGAAGGCTTCTGAAAATACGGATGTGACTTTTGGTGCTTCTGCGTTGCGTTATGAAGGCCGGCACTTTGGCGAAGTAATATGGGCGCGTCAAGCGGGCGAGAGCGAAATCCGCCATCAATACTATGACAATGATGCGCTGAAAGACGAAGGAAATATCTTCGCAAAGCTGGATCTGAACCCACGCGACAACCTGCTGCTTTTTGGCGAACTGCAGAGCCGCTACATTGATTACACTTTGCTCGGCTTTGAGGGCGACCCGGAAGCCAATGATTATAATACTAGTTATTTATTTGTAAATCCAAAAGCAGGCGCTGTTTATCAATTTAATAAAAAAAATAAAGGCTATATTTATTATGGCCTCTCCCACCGCGAACCCAACCGCAACGATTTCCAGGAATCACTGCCGCAACGCGAGCCACAGCCAGAACGCCTGCACGACATTGAAGGCGGCTATGTATTTAATTCCCCGCTGTTGCAATTGAGCGCTAACGGCTACTACATGTATTTTACAGATCAACTGATCCCTACTGGCGAAATTAATGACGTGGGCGGACTGGTGCGCCAAAACATTGACAACAGCTACCGGGCGGGTGTGGAACTGGAAGCCGGCTGGCAACCCTACCGTGGCCTGCAATGGCAAGTGGCCGCCACCTTTAGCCAAAACAAGATCCGTGAATTTAATGAGGTGCTGTATACCTATAATTCTGAAACCTTTGAAACCGTGGACACCGTGGTAAACACATATTCAAATACTGACATTGCCTTTTCGCCTGATGTGATCCTGGCTTCGCAACTTTCTTATTCCTTTGCCAGGAACTTCAAGGCCACCCACGAAACGAAATATGTGGGCCGGCAATACCTGGACAACACCAGCACCGAAAGCCGCTCCATTGCCCCCTTTCTGGTGAACAACCTGCGCCTGCAATACCTGAATGAGAAAATCCCCGGCCTCAAAAGCCTGCGCCTCACCTTCCAGATAAACAACTTCCTGAACGAACTTTATGAGGCCAACGGCTATACTTTCAGCACCAGTGAATTTAACCCCAACACCGCAAACACCACCCGTACCGATTATAATTATTATTACCCAATGGCCACTACAAATTATTGGGCAGGCATCGTACTCGGCCTCTAACAGGGCAATTCAGAGAAGCTTACTTCAAGCCCCCAGACTTTCCCCATCTGACACCGTCAGAAGCGGATAAGTCCGGGGGCTTTTTATGTGTGGATGTACAGGGAAAACTTCCTCATTGGCCGGTAGCAGAAACTTCCTGATGATCGGTTTGGTGAAATATGTTATTTTTGGTGAGTGGGGCAGGGGACAGGGCCAGTGTCTGAATTTATGCTATCATTAAACTAAATAATACATGACCGAACCAAGAATACAGCGATTGTGGCAAAACATTGAGCTTACTCCAAAATGGGTTGCCTGTGACACGTCTGTCTTCCTCTTGGTTTGAACGGAGGGAAATTCTTAAAAACAACTCAAGAGAATACTAACTATTTATAGCCGAACTCAAGCGTGAACATGCTATTGAAACAGGTATTGTGGAACGCATGTATGACCTGGAAAAGGGAATCACTGAAACGTTTATAAAAAAAGGATTCATTGAGTTTTACATTAGCCACAATGCTAACGTACCTGTTCCAAAATTACTGGCTCATTTATCCGATCACTTAGAGGCTGTTGATTTCGTCTTTGATGTGGTTAAAGAAAACAGGGAATTGACAATAAGTTTTATTAAGGAACTTCACGCGCTTGTAACTCGAAATCAAGAATATGCCAAAGGAAGAGATCAATTTGGAATTAAGACAAAAATAAAACTATTAAAAGGAAAATTTAAAGCTTTTGAAAACACCCAATTCGTGAAGATGGCACGAAAATAATGTACTGCCCACCCGTCCATGTACCGTCTGAAATGGACAATTTAGCTGCAATATATATTGATGCAGAGAACAGAAATATTCCTGGTACTTCTGAGGGTCAAAAGTTACCCAACCCACTTCCATTGATTACATCTCCTCCACTGCCTCATCTTTCTTCATGCAGCACTTTTTGTATTTCTTATCGCTGCCACAGTAGCAGGGATCGTTTCGTCCCGGTTTCTTTTCTTTTATATATGGCGTGGGCTTTTGGTGGATGTCTTTAAACATTTTTGAAACAGGATTATCTTTGACTATAGGCCAGGAACCCCATTCCTCATCCTCGTCCTCCTCATCGTCCTCTTCCGCCTCATATTGATCATAGAACCTGTCCTCCCATTGCTTATAGTATTCGCGCCAATCCCCTCGGTTAAGATGATTAGGCCCGTCCTGGGCCGGGAACTTTGATTCACCTGATTCCAGTTTTTCCAAAGCCTCTTTATACTCTATAATATCATGAAATTCCCACCAGGCACTGATAGTTCCTCTCCGCTGCTTCACCGCTTCCCGCTTCCTGATAATCGCCTTGATCATTGGGATCGCCTCCTTCAACTGGAGGTTTGCCACCGCATGCGCCCATTGGTCCCTGATAGGTGTGTCAGGATTTTCCAGTACTGCTAAAATTTGTGCCCCATACTTTGCAGGATCGGCATATTGAATTCCATCATAAAGATAAATTATGGAGCCCGATGCGTAAGGCGAATCCGGATGTGCTGCCTCAATGACCTTCGGCACCACAATATCCCTGTATTTTTCAGAAAGCTGGCTCAATAAATAATTTCCCTGTTCGTGTATAAAATCGGTGGCATAAGGGCTGGTAAGGTAAAGTCCAAAAACCGGTTCAATGAGGCGCTCATGTGTATGAGCTTCGGCTGCAATGGCATAGAACAGCGGTGCAGACATCCACTGATTAGTTTCCTCTTTGTAAAACCGGCTTCTGTCATAAGCTTTTTCCAACCCCTCCACGATGATGTCAAGTACATTTTCCGTTGGTTGGTTTCGCAGGTATTCAATGGCCTCTATGGGAATGCCATAGGTGGCCTGCTCAATGATCTGCACGGCATGCTCCAGGTCGGGGACTTCGAGGGGCTGCTCCGGCAGGCGCTCCAGGTTTATCCGGTACCGCTCATCCAGTTGATCCACGCCATGTTTCATGTAATAATACCATTCCACAGCCATAGCCCCTGCAATGGCCGCCATCGCCTCGAACTCGTCCAAACCCTTATCCCTCAGTCGCGTCATTGCCGAATGCTCAAGCGATCCTTCTTCATTCAGCGCGGCTTCCAGCCATTCATGTATGCCCTCAGCAGGTATTTCATCATCCAGCAAAACTGTAGGTTTATTCAGGTTCTTCACATCATCGTATGTGCGCAGGCCATATTCGTCCGGATAAGAATCAGAATTTATCCTCAGCAGCTCCCTATTTACCCGTGCGAGATCAAAGAATTCCGCATCCCAATCCCCGCCTAGCCAGTCCACGGCATCTTTGTGCTCCTTATGTTTCGGATCCGAAAGAGCAGCCAACATCGTGACATATTCTATGATACCCCCGGTATCTTCTGGCGGAGAAGCATTCTCACCTGCCGTACATACAGGATAATATGCGTCCGATTTATCCGGCATCATCCGCTCCACCTCCACTAACATCCGCCAGTTATTCTCATGACCGTATGTATAAATAAAATTGTCACCCACCTTCCGTATCTCCTCAGAAAGCTTGATGCTCATTTTATCATCTGCTTCTTCCTCTTCCGGCTCGAATTCCCCCGGTAACTCAGAAATATGATTGCCATTCACCTCAAACGAAAACATGTGGTAATCTTCCCAATCCATCAGCACTTGGATGATCTCGTGCAGCTCATAAAGGGAAGTATCGGCTTGCACTTGCACGGAGCGCCAGATTACCGGCTCGCTTCCTTCAAGGATGATTTTGAGTTGATAGACATTACTCATGGCTGTTTCAGTTTAAATGATAAAGATCCCTGAAAAAAGAGGGAAAGTTAAGGTGGGGTTTGGATAGGAGAAAAGAAATTTTTCCACAGGAGGTAGTATGAGGATGGTCCCCTGAATTCCAAATAACAAGCTAAAGTTCCTTACCCCAGCCCAACGCCAGATTCCTCAAAAGTATTCACCAATTATTTCTTTTTGGTAAAAGTTTATTATAGTTATTCCCAATAAGAAAAGGCCGCCCTTAAAATCAAGAACGGCCTTTCTATATTTAAAGAAAACTTATCTTTTATTACAATACCTCGCCTTTGGAGTTAAATACTATGCTGGTCTTCATGTCAACCGATTTCTCGACCGGGGCGGTAGTCACCAGGTTTACCCTCACGTTTATTACATCTTCGTGGAAATAGTTAAGAAGATTTTCGTCCGTTACGTCCAGGAGAATGGATGTGGCGCCCGCTTCTATGTCTGTTTTGGAAGCAATCCTTACCTCCTCAATGGTGGGCGTGGAGATAAATACTTCGGCTGAAGATACAACATCAAAATTGGCGTCTGCCGGATCTTCGATGGCTATTACCACCCGCTCTATAGTGAGCGAGGAAACGCTGGAGGGATCAACTCCGTTTTCCTCGGCCATTGCATTCAGGTTGTTCGGCATGTCTTCTTTCACTACATCGAAACTCCCAAATTGATCAGTGGAATCAACCGTGAAATGAATATCTGCTGCATTAAAGGAAAAAGCTACAGACAAATTGTCTTTGGAGCAGGAGGCAGTAAAACCCATTATTCCTGCGAGCAATACCTGGCTGAAAATTCTAAAATAGTTCATGTTATTCATTGTGTTTTTTTCGTTACGAAGATAAAATATTTGCCAACAGGCTATACTGAGATGCAAAGATTAATAATGCGGTTGTCTCAGTTGTAAGGATTCTATCTAAACGATGCTATTCGCCCTGCTCCTCTGCCCTGATATGCCACTCCATGTCTAGCCGCATAACAAGCGTATCCGTAAAATCTTCGCGGATCATTGCGGCCAGGATCAATTGGAGGGTATCGGATCTCAGATGTTGTGTGAGGTCGTTCCGGTCGGGTGATATGGAGATGAGAGAGGTGCTGTCCAGCAAATTTTGGTAACGGTGGCCAATCAGCACTCTTCCGGTGTCATCGGTTTCGAGATATATACGAATGGAATCCAGGGGTACCGAGATGATTTGCTCTCCGTCCACAGCATTCAGCGTCAGGTGGTTTGTGTTGATATGTGTAATGTTATCCCAATCCAGATGTTGGGCAGCGAGTACGCTGTCCATTTTTACCGTGAAGTCCATTCCAAAAATGATTTCGGCAGGTGCCGCTACAGGCGGTACCGTTACCAGCACAGGTGGCGGATTATAAGGAACCATCAGGTTTACCGGCTGTTCTTCACATGCCTGAAATATTAGCAACGATAACAGCAAGGCCGGAATATTAAAACGAATATGCTTTTTGATCTTCATTTGAATTTTTACTTTTAACCATAAAGAGGATTTTTTTCCAAAAAGGATGCAAGTACTTTTAATTCAAATTTGTGGCCTGTCTCGTAATTAAATAAATTAAAAGAAACTCCCAGTTTTTCCAGGCGTTCCTTTTCATTTGATAAAACATCAGGCGTTACAAATTGATCCTCCGTTCCAGTAATATAATGCAGCGCTGTATTTTTCAGCAACTTTGAGATGGCATTGTCAGGAAGATCGGGCGGAAGCTTGCCACCCCACAAAATGAGGAGTTGTGGCTGCACCTTTCCCAGAGCAGCCCATCGTGCTGCCGTAGATGCTCCCTGCGAAAATCCAAGAATTGTGACAGGAGGGCTCTGGCCTGGAAACAGGTGCCGGTGCAGATGATCCAGATAAAATATATAATCGGAAATTTCCTGCTCGCGACTTTCCTTGGTCATCCAGCTTGCTCCAACACGACCATTGTAGCCTTCCTTGTAATATCTGCTCAGGCCCTCAGGTGCCACCACGAACGCAGCAGGCAATGCGGGTGACAGCCGTTCCAGCATTTGGGCTGCCGAATGGCCGTAGCCGTGAAGCAGGTAAACCACATGGCGGGCGGATTCTGCATTTCCCGCTGTAAAATAGCGTGCAGTCCTGCGGGTTTCAAGAAAATTCTCGCTTATGTTACTAATCATTTCAACCGTTCTTTCAGGTCAAGCCGGTGCTGCCGTGCAGTATCAATGGCAATGTCATATCCTGCATCTGCATGACGGATCACGCCTGTAGCGGGATCATTGTGCAGCACCCTGCGGAGCCGTTTTACCGCATCTGCCGTTCCGTCTGCCACGATCACCATTCCGGCATGAATGGAATAGCCAATGCCCACGCCTCCGCCATGATGCACCGAAACCCAGGAGGCTCCACCGGCTGTATTGATGAGGGCGTTGAGAATAGGCCAGTCGGCAATCGCGTCAGAGCCGTCTTTCATCGCTTCGGTTTCGCGGTTGGGTGAAGCCACCGAGCCGGTATCAAGGTGATCGCGGCCAATGACGATGGGTGCCTTCAATTTGCCTTCCGCCACCATTTGATTGAAAGCGACTCCGGCTTTTTCCCTGGCACCCTGGCCGAGCCAGCATATCCGGCATGGAAGCCCCTGAAAGGCAATTTTATCCTGCGCCATTTTTATCCAGCGGGCAAGCGGTTCATCATTAGGAAAAAGTTCAAGGATCTTTTTGTCAGTTTCATAAATATCCTGCGGATCGCCCGAAAGTGCCGCCCAGCGGAATGGGCCTTTGCCCTCGCAGAAGAGCGGCCGGATGTAGGCCGGAACAAAACCCGGATAATCAAAAGCATTGGCAACGCCCTGCTCCTTAGCGCGTCCACGCAGGTTGTTTCCATAATCAAAGGCAATTGCCCCTTTATCTTTTAATTGCAGAATCAGCTTCACGTGCCGGCCCATGCTTTCATACGCTTTCTTCATATAAGCGGAAGGATCGGACTTTCGCAACTCCTCCCCTTCTTCCACACTGATCCCCTGTGGGAGGTAGCCATTCAGCGGATCATGTGCTGAAGTTTGGTCTGTTACAGTTTCCGGAACGATGTCTCTTTTCAGCAAACGCTCGAGCAGGTCAACAATATTTCCATGGTACGCAATGCTGATGTGCCGTTGCTCCTCCTTCGCATTCAGGGCGTGGTCAATAGCTTCATCTATATCTATATAATATTCATCAAGGTAGCGCGTCTGAATGCGTTTTTCTATCCGCCACTTTTCTACTTCCGCGATGAGCGCAACGCCTTCATTCATGGTGATGGAAAGCGGTTGTGCGCCTCCCATTCCTCCAAGACCAGCGGTAACATTGAGCGTTCCCCGCAGCGATCCGTTAAAATGCTGGTTGGCCATCGCAGCATAGGTTTCGTAAGTTCCCTGCACAATTCCCTGCGAACCGATGTAGATCCAGGAACCGGCCGTCATCTGGCCGTACATCGTCAGTCCCTTTTTCTCAAGTTCCAGGAAATATTCAAACTCCGCCCACTTCGGCACCAGCATAGAATTGGAAATGATCACACGGGGAGCATCCTTGTGGGTCGGTAATATTCCTACCGGCTTTCCCGACTGCACTAATAATGTTTCATCCTCTTCCAGATCCTGCAACGCCTTCATGATCAAAATAAGCGACTCCTTATTTCGGGCAGCTTTACCTGAACCCCCATACACAATGAGTTCTTCAGGTTTTTCAGCTACTTCAGCATCCAGGTTGTTCATCAGCATCCGCAAAGCTGCTTCCTGCACCCAGCCTTTGGTATGAAGAAGCGTACCGGTAGGCGCTTTTATGGTTTTCAGATCAAGATCGGACAGGTTTAATTTCTGAATTCCTGAAGCCATTATTATGATTGATTTTTTATAGGGGTGCAAAGCTAATCAAAGATGGAAGCCATATCCAATGCAGCACACAGGGAATGAAGGAGCTTCAAGCGTCTCCTATTAGGAAATGGATCGCATTGTTTTTAAAAAATATTCCCGGTTTTTCTATCCATTATAATCCAGAAGCGCCTTTGCCTGGATTTCGATGAGAGACATGAACGGGCGGTGCGTCAGTTCCTGCTCTTCCAGATGCTGGTGGATAAACGATAACCGTGGTTTTTGAGGAAGCACCGGCATATCCAGGTAATTGAGAATATCAGTAAAATGACTCAGGGCTAAGGAGCCGCCCTGCGAGCCCGAAGAGATGGCTACCAATGCACAGACTTTTCCTGCCAGGCTGCCGGGATAATCAAGCGCATCAAAAAAAGCCTTCAGCACTCCCGGAAAGGATCCATTATATTCCGGTATAATGATCACAAATTTCTCAGAAGCATCAATCACTTGCTGAAACTTGTTGAATTCAGGATCCTTCCCTGCATTATCAAACATTGCAGAAAACATAAAATCAGGTGGCAATCCCTGCAGATCAAGCACCTCGCAGTTGGCATCCATTCGCCTGAGCGTGGCGGCATAAACATCAGCAACTACGCGGCTATTGGAGAACGGCCGGTTAGTTCCGGCAATGATCGTTATCATAGCCGGCAAATTTAAAGGATTGCAAAATGGCTGCACTTAAAGCCATTTTGCATTTCGTAACTCTTTGTATATTAGCCCTCCCTTTTTTATAGAAACCAAAAGCAATGTGGCGAAAAATCCAGGATTACTTTAGCTTCAGGAAAGCAGAACGAAGAGCCTTGTTGGTACTGGGCTGGTTAATGATCCTGTTCCTGGCAATTTATTATCTGTTGGATTTTTATCACCCCAAAACCGAAGGCGATTTCAGCGAACTGAAGCAAATGGTGGCAGAATACCGCCAGGGCCAGCAATTGGCCACCCATGACACTACTGTAGAAGAATATAATGACTTCGTGGATGAAGAACTTACAACGTCAGAAACCACAAAACCACGATATTTTAAATTTGATCCTAATACAGCTTCTGCCGCTGAGTTTGAAGAATTAGGACTCAAAAGATATGTGGCCGGTAATATTATTAAATACCGCAGCAAAGGCGGCAGCTTTAAAACCAAAGATGATCTATCCCGCATTTACGGCTTGGATGATGAAGTATTCCGGAAAATCCGGCCATTCATTGATCTTCCTGAAGAAGCAGAACGCAAGCCGGATTCTTATTCAGAAAACAACTATCAGTATGAAAGCCGGGATGATTGGAGCAAGCCTGACGAAAAAATCATAGTAGATATTAACCAGGCGGATTCTGCAGAACTAACACTTGTGAGAGGCATCGGCCCGGCTTTCTCTTCAAGGATCATTGCGTACCGCGAACAGTTGGGAGGTTTTGTAGCCAAGGAGCAATTAATGGAAGTATGGGGAATAGACAGTACCCGCTATCCGGAAATTGCCCCTCAGGTCATTTTAAATGACACTTCCATTAAAAGGATAAATATTAACACAGCCGGGTTTGATGAACTTAAAAACCACCCTTATATCCGGTATAAAATTGCGAATGCCATAGTGAACTACAGGGAACAGCATGGAGCCTATTCAGATATAAATGAGCTTAGGAAGATTCATCTTATAAACAAGGACCAGTTTGAAAAACTTGAAATCTATGTGGTTGCCGGAGTATCAGCAAGCGAATAATTCTTTTCATAATTTTGCCAAAATTTAATAAATGGATTTTAGCCAGAATGAGAACCAGCGCATGATTGCGGAAATGATCCGTGACTTTGGAGAAAAGAAGATCAGGCCGAATATTATGAAATGGGACGAGTCCCAGGAGTTTCCTGTCTCTGTCATGAAAGAGCTTGGAGAACTTGGACTTATGGGTGTGCTGGTTCCTCAGGAATATAAAGGATCCGGATTTGGCTACCTGGAATATGTGACGGTGATAAGCGAGATCGGTAAAATTGATCCTTCAATCGGCCTATCGGTGGCCGCGCATAATTCGCTTTGTACCGGCCATATAATGCAGTTTGGTAACGCTGCGCAAAAGAAGAAATACCTCCCTAAACTTGCCACAGCCGAATGGATTGGTGCATGGGGTCTTACAGAACCCAATACGGGGTCTGATGCCGGAAATATGAAAACCACTGCAGTAAAGGATGGAGATCATTATGTGATCAACGGTGCTAAAAATTTCATTACTCATGGCAAAAGCGGTGATGTGGCAGTCGTAATAATTCGCACAGGCGAAACCGGAGATTCGCACGGGATGACAGCATTCATAATTGATAAGGGCACTCCGGGATTTAAGGCCGGGCGAAAAGAAGATAAACTGGGAATGCGTGCCTCTGAAACCACTGAATTGATATTCGAGGACTGCCGGGTGCATAAAGATCAAATCCTTGACAAAGAGGGTGAAGGGTTTGTGCAGGCAATGAAAGTGCTGGACGGGGGACGAATATCCATAGCTGCCCTTTCGCTGGGTGTTGCAAAAGGCGCTTATGAAGCCGCACTGAACTATTCCAAGGAGCGCCATCAATTTAACCGGCCCATCGCGGATTTTCAGGCCATTCAGTTCAAGCTGGCAGACATGGCCCTAGAGATAGAAAACGCAGAACTCCTGACTTTAAAAGCAGCCGACATAAAGAACCGTGGAGAAAAAGTCACAACTATTTCCTCAATGGCAAAATATTATGCTTCTGAGATCTGTGTCAAAATTTCCAATGAAGCCGTGCAGATTTTTGGTGGTTATGGCTACATCAAAGATTATCCGGTAGAGAAATTTTACCGCGATTCGAAACTCTGCACCATCGGAGAAGGTACTTCAGAGATACAGAAGCTCGTCATTAGCCGCGAACTTCTTCGCAATTAAAGAGCAGGAAGCAGTCGTTCAAATCCCGATTCCTTTTTTCTACCTTTGCGGGCCAAAATAAAATAACATTATGATCAAAGTGTCTATTAAGGAGAATGAATCAATTGACCGCGCCTTGAAACGCTTCAAGAAAAAGCTTGAAAAGAGCGGTGTTTTCCGTGAGTATCGTAGCCGTCAGTTCTTTGTAAAGCCTTCAGTTGAAAGGCGTACCGAAGTTATTAAAGCGGGCTATCGCGAGCATATGCGTCAACAGGAAAGCTAATTCATGCCCTGATGGACCGGCACCTGGAGCACTTCTCGTCCTGGCTCAGAGATGAAAAGAAATATTCCCATCACACCATTACTGCCTATCTTAATGACGTATCTGGATTTTTGGAGTATGCCGGTGTCTTTTACGAAATCTCAACTATTCAGGAAATAGAGGAGCAGCACGTAAAATCCTGGATTGCCGCACTTAGCCAAAATGGTATTTCCGCATCCTCAATCGGCCGAAAACGTTCCTCACTAAGTACTTTTTTTGGATACCTGATGATAGCAAACATATTAGCAGAAAACCCGGCTAAGAGAGTACTCCCTCCAAAAAGGACAGAAACGGTTATCCGCAATCCTTCTGAAAAGGAATTACTGAAGCTTCTGGACCGCATAGCATTCCCTGATACGTATGAAGGCCACCGGGATAGACTAATGTTGGAGTTGCTTTATGGTACCGGCATCCGGCTTGGTGAATTGGTAAAACTTAAAATTGAAGACGTAAATCTGGTAGATGGCTTTATTAAGGTACACGGAAAAGGAAATAAAGAACGCCTCATTCCGCTGCATAAAAAGCTGATTGAAGAATTCAAGACTTTTCTCCAAGTTCAGAAGGAAAGACATAATTCAGCGGCCAACGTTATAACAACCGATAAAGGAAAGCCTGCATACGAGATGCTTATTTACAGGACGATCAAAAACTATTTGTCGCAAGTAACTTCGCTTGAGAAGCGAAGCCCACATATACTCCGTCATTCTTTTGCTACTCATTTGCTGAACCGGGGTGCGGATCTCAACGCGATAAAAGAATTACTTGGCCATAATAGCCTGGCAGCAACGCAGGTTTATACCCACGTCTCCATTGAAAAATTAAAACAATCATACAAGCAGGCTCATCCCAGAGCCGGCAAGAAGTAAAAGCTCATTCCATGAAAGTAGAATTCGAAAAAATACCTGAAGGAGTCAATAGTCAACTTACTGAACTGATTGAACGCAAACTTCAAAAGCTGGAGCGCTACTATGAAAATATAGTACATACCGTAGTTTATCTGCGAGAAAATGGCGGTGTGAGTAAAGAGCTAGAGGTAAAACTAATAGTGAAGGATCAGACATTATTTGTAAAAGAAGATGCCACCACCTTCGAAGAAGCGCTTGAAAAAGCCATAGAAACAATGAGCCGGCAACTCAAAAAGTACAAGGATAAACTGAAGGAAAAATAAAAGGGAAAATGATTACATTTAATCGCAGCCCTTTTCTATATCTTTGCAGTCCTTTTTTTGGCGGTGGCACGCCATAATGTTCTTTAAATTATTGAAAATAATTGTTGCCGATGTAGCTCAGCTGGCCAGAGCGGCTGACTTGTAATCAGCGGGTCGGGGGTTCGAATCCCTCCATCGGCTCAAAGAAATACAAATTTGGGGAGATACCAAAGTGGCCAACTGGGGCAGACTGTAAATCTGCTGGCTTATGCCTTCGTAGGTTCGAATCCTGCTCTCCCCACGTAGTTCGATTAAAGGTTTATAATTAGCAAATCAACGCTTCCAAACGATCTGCTATCTATTAATCCAAAATCTTGTTAAAAAGCGGGAGTAGCTCAGATGGCTAGAGCATCAGCCTTCCAAGCTGAGGGTCGTGGGTTCGAGCCCCATTTCCCGCTCTTTTTTTGTAGCCGATGTAGCTCAGTGGTAGAGCGCGTCCTTGGTAAGGACGAGGTCACGGGTTCAAGTCCCGTCATTGGCTCGAATTTCCGTTAAATCTAAAATATTTTCACACCGAAATCAATCTAAGTGTTTAGCTATGGCAAAGGAAAAATTTGAAAGGAGTAAGCCTCACGTAAACATTGGTACGATTGGCCACGTAGACCACGGTAAAACTACCCTGACTGCAGCCATCACTACTGTATTATCATCAAAAGGTTTTGCTGAAACGCGTTCATTCGATTCAATTGATAACGCACCTGAAGAAAAGGAAAGAGGTATTACCATTAATACTTCGCATGTAGAATATCAGACGGATAGTCGCCATTATGCTCACGTTGACTGTCCAGGTCACGCTGACTATGTTAAAAACATGGTTACAGGTGCTGCCCAAATGGACGGTGCTATCCTTGTTGTAGCAGCAACGGATGGACCTATGCCTCAAACCCGTGAACACATCTTGCTGGCCCGCCAGGTAGGTGTACCAAAGCTTGTCGTATTCATGAATAAGGTGGATATGGTAGACGATGAAGAATTGCTGGACCTTGTTGAAATGGAAATTCGCGATCTGCTCTCTTTCTACGATTTTGACGGAGATAACACACCCATCATTCGCGGCTCTGCATTAGGAGCCCTTAATGGTGAAGAGCAGTGGGTGAAAACAGTTGAAGAACTGATGACGGCAGTGGATGAATTTGTCCCTGTACCACCCCGCGCTACAGAGCTTAAATTCCTCATGCCAATTGAAGATATTTTTTCAATCACCGGTCGTGGTACTGTCGCCACCGGAAGAATTGAAAAAGGAATCATAAACACAGGGGATCCTGTAGAAATAGTTGGATTCTCAGAGCAACCACTGAAGAGCACCGTAACCGGAGTAGAAATGTTCCGGAAGTTGCTTGACAGAGGTGAAGCAGGCGATAACGCTGGAATTCTGCTCAGAGGAATTGAAAAAACACAGATTAAAAGAGGGATGGTAATTGCCGCACCTGGCTCCATCACTCCGCACACAGAATTTAAAGCCGAGGTATATATCCTGAAAAAAGAAGAAGGCGGACGCCACACTCCTTTTTTCAACAAATACCGTCCTCAGTTTTATCTGCGTACAACAGATGTTACCGGAGAAATCACGCTTCCTGAAAATGTGGAAATGATTATGCCGGGAGACAATGTAACCATAAGCGTAAAGCTGATAGCTCCGGTCGCACTTGACAAAGGTCTTCGCTTTGCGATTCGCGAAGGTGGACGTACGGTAGGTGCCGGCCAGGTTACTGAGATTGACAAATAATTAATCCTTTAAACAGGACACGGGTGTAGCTCAGTTGGTAGAGCAGTGGTCTCCAAAACCAAAGGTCGTGAGTTCGAATCTTACCACCCGTGCTAAGCAATAATTCTATGCTTGAAAAGTGGAGAAATTCTTTAAAGCTCACCGTGGACGAGTTGCTGTACAAAGTAACCTGGCCTACCTGGGAGGAGCTGCAGGAAAGCGCAATAATTACATTGATTGCATCTTTGATAATCGCACTGTTGGTTTTTATTATGGACACAGTGTTTGAAAATACATTTGAGGTGTTTTATGAGATCTTTCAATAAATAAGGCGCTTCTAAAATGAGCGAATTTAAGTGGTATGTGGTAAGGGTAATAACTGGTCAGGAAAAGAAACTCAAGCAGTATATTGAGCTGGAACTGAACAGGAGTAACCTGCTGGAAAATGTAAACCAGATCCTGATTCCAATGGAAAAGGTGGTGCAGTTGCGCAAAGGGAAAAAGGTTACCAAGGAAAGAAATTATTACCCCGGATATATTCTGGTGGAAGCGAATCTGATCGGGGAAGTGGAGCACACCATCCGGTCAATTAACGGAGTTGTGGGATTTCTAGGCAGCAAGGGTGAACCTATTCCAATGCGTCCGGCAGAAGTAAACCGTATCCTCGGAAAAGTGGATGAACTGGTAGATGAGGGTGAAAGCCTCGAAGTTCCTTTCATGGTAGGAGAAGCGGTAAAGGTAATTGACGGGCCGTTCAACAGTTTTACAGGAGTGATCGAAGATATCAACGAAGAAAAGAAAAAGCTGAAGGTCATTGTCAAGATCTTTGGACGGAGAACTCCGGTGGAATTGAATTACATGCAAGTAGAAAAAGATTAGTAAAATAAGCTATGGCTAAAGAAGTAACAGGTTTTGTGAAACTACAAATCCGGGGCGGAGCAGCCAACCCTTCTCCCCCGGTAGGTCCGGCATTGGGCGCGAAAGGCGTGAACATAATGGAGTTCTGCAAGGCTTTTAATGCCCGTACTCAGGAAAATCAAGGGAAACTGTTACCGGTAGTGATTACAGTATATGCTGATAAGTCATTTGACTTCATCATTAAGACACCACCGGTTGCTTCCCAACTTTTGGAAGCAACAAAAATCAAAAAGGGTTCTGCCGAACCCAACCGGCTTAAAGTGACCTCCGTAAGCTGGAATCAGGTGAAAGTTATTGCTGAAGAGAAAATGCCTGACCTGAATACGGCAAAAGTTGAATCGGCCATGCGAATGGTTGCAGGCACTGCGAGAAGTATGGGAATCACAGTCTCCGGAACACCACCCTGGAATAAATAAAACACAGCAGACAAATGGTTAAGCTGACGAAAAAATATAAAGAAGCAGTTTCTAAGGTTGAGCAGAATAAAGCTTATGATCTGGAAAAAGCATCCGGACTTTTAAAGGACATTACCTTCACGAAGTTTGACGCGGCTGTTGATCTGGATATCCGGCTTGGGGTAGACCCGAGGAAGGCCAATCAAATGGTGCGCGGCACGGTGGCTCTCCCACATGGAATTGGTAAGGAGGTCAGGATCCTGGCGCTTGCTACAGGAGATAAGGAAAAGGAAGCAAAAGAGGCCGGAGCGGACCATGCCGGACTTGATGAATTCCTGCAAAAAATTGAACAGGGATGGCTCGATTTTGATGTAATCGTTACCACTCCGGATGTTATGCCTAAAATAGGCCGCTATGGAAAGATACTTGGTCCAAGAGGACTGATGCCAAACCCCAAAAGCGGGACCGTAACCATGGATCTGGCTAAAACTATTACAGAGATCAAAGCTGGTAAGATTGATTTTAAAGTTGACCGTTATGGAATCGTTCATGCCACCATAGGACGGGTATCCTTTACTCCTGATAAGATCTTTGAAAATGCAAAGGAATTGCTTCAAACTATTTCAAGGCTGAAGCCCTCTGCGTCAAAGGGTACTTATTTTAAATCTATCACAATGAGCAGCACCATGAGCCCAGGTATTTCAATAGACGCTAAGTCAGTACCCGGTATATAAAAATGGCTATGAAAAAGGAAGATAAATACACGATTGTTCAGGAACTAAGTGAACAATTACAAGAGAATAAGAACTTTTACATCGCGGACATTTCCACCCTTCCGGTGAATACTTCGAATGATTTCAGAAAGAAAGCCATTGAAAAGGGTATTTCGATTCGAATGGTAAAGAATACACTTATCAAGAAAGCACTGGAAAAAGCGAACATAGAAATAGAAGGCTTGTCTGATGCGCTGGTAGGCCCCTCTGCCCTGATTTTTTCTGAGAACGTAAATGCCCCGGCAAGAGTCATCAAAGAATTCAGAAGGGATAAGGAGAAGCCATCTGTTAAAGCAGCCTACATTGAAGAATCACTTTATCTGGGAGATGATCAGATAGAAGCATTGATCAGTCTGAAGTCAAAAGAAGAACTCATTGCAGATGTTATTGCACTGCTGCAATCTCCGATAAAGAATGTCATCAGCGGGCTTACAGGCCAGGGACAGAAAATCGCTGGAATCCTTAAGACTCTTTCCGAGAAAGAGGAATAAGAAAGAAATTACAATTGAAATTATTCATTTTACTAACTCTAAATTTTTAGAATACAATGGCAGACGTTAAAGAAATAGCAGATCAACTTGTGAATCTGACTGTCAAAGAAGTTAACGAATTGGCGCAAATCCTGAAAGATGAGCATGGTATTGAGCCTGCCGCAGCCCCGGTTGCAGTAGCTGCCGGTGCAGGTGGTGGCGAAGCGGCTGAAGCAGCCGTGCAGACTGAATTCGATGTCATTCTTAAGGCACCAGGAGGCGCAAAGCTGAATGTAGTTAAGCTTGTTAAAGAACTTACCGGTCTTGGTCTCAAGGAGGCTAAAGAATTGGTAGACAATGCACCCAGGCCCGTGAAAGAAGGCGTAGCCAAAGACGAAGCAGAAAGTGTTAAAGCTAAATTAGAAGAAGCAGGGGCCGAGGTTGAAGTTAAATAACCAGAGTTGTATACCAAAACCCGAGTAGGTTTTGGGCGGAGACCTGACAAGAAATTGGCAGGTCTTTTCCTGTTTTGGGGCAATTGCATTCCAGTTTCACTTTATTTAAAATTTTACCACCTTGAAAGACACTATAAAAACCAGCAGAATAAGCTTCGCTGAAGATGAAAATGCGCTTGCTTATCCTGACTTTCTTGAGGTACAGGTACAGTCGTTCCACGACTTTTTTCAATTAGAAACCAGTCCTGACCAAAGAATTAACGAAGGGTTATATAAAGTATTTACCGAGAATTTCCCCATCACAGATGCACGAAACCTGTTCGTTCTGGAATTTCTCGATTATTTTATTGATCCTCCTAAATATTCAGTGGAAGAATGCATTGAACGCGGACTTACATATAATGTAGCGCTCAAGGCAAAGCTGAAGCTATATTGCACAGATGAAGAACACGAGGATTTTGAAACCATCGTGCAGGATGTATATTTAGGTACCATCCCTTATATGTCCGACCGAGGTACTTTCATTATCAATGGTTCTGAAAGGATCATCGTTTCTCAACTCCACAGGTCTCCGGGAGTATTTTTCAGCCAGAGCTTCCATACCAACGGTTCCCGGCTTTATTCCGCACGGGTCATTCCTTTCAAGGGATCATGGATGGAATTTGCCACGGACGTCAATAACGTGATGTTTTCCTATATTGACAGAAGGAAAAAGTTCCCGGTCACCACGCTTCTCCGCGCTATCGGTTTCGAATCTGATAAAGACATTCTTGAGATCTTTGGTCTCTCAGAAGAGGTGGCGGTTTCTAAGACCAAACTCAAATCGGTATTGGGGCGTAAACTTGCAGCAAGGGTTCTTAGGAAATGGATTGAGGATTTTGTGGATGAAGATACCGGTGAGGTAGTTTCAATAGAAAGAAATGAGATTATCCTTGAGCGCGACACGGTGCTGCAGGAAGATCATATTGATCTGATCCTGAACGCAAGTGTCAAATCCGTAATTCTTCACAGGGAAGACACAGATGCCGGTGAATATGAGATCATTTATAATACGCTTCAAAAGGATCCTTCCAATTCCGGAAAAGAAGCGTTGGAGCATATTTATCGCCAGCTCAGAAATGCTGATCCACCGGATGAGGAAACCGCCCGCGGTATTATTGACAGGCTGTTTTTTAGCGACAAACGCTATGACCTGGGTGATGTAGGCCGTTACCGGATCAATAAAAAACTTGGGCTCACAATTTCCTCGGATGTACGGGTACTCACCACAGAGGACATCATTTCGATCATAAAATACCTGATCCGCTTAAGCAATGCAAAGACGGATGTTGACGATATTGACCACCTGAGCAACAGGCGGGTAAGAACCGTGGGCGAGCAGCTCTACACCCAGTTTGGAGTGGGCCTGGCGCGTATGGCAAGAACCATTCGTGAAAGGATGAACGTTCGCGACAACGAAGTATTTACGCCCACAGACCTGATCAATTCCAGGACGCTTTCCTCGGTCATTAATTCATTTTTCGGAACCAACCAGCTCAGCCAGTTCATGGATCAAACCAATCCGCTGGCAGAAATTACGCACAAGAGAAGACTTTCTGCCCTCGGGCCAGGTGGACTTTCGCGTGAGCGCGCAGGTTTTGAAGTGCGTGATGTTCACTATACACACTATGGCCGCCTCTGTACCATCGAAACACCGGAAGGTCCGAATATCGGTTTGATCTCCTCACTCTCCGTATATGCAAAGATCAATAGCATGGGCTTTATTGAGACGCCCTATCGCGAAGTGCAGCAAGGCGTAGTTCAGACCACAGGAACTGTACATTATCTCAGTGCTGAGGAGGAGGATGATAAGATCATCGCACAGGCAAACGCTCCGCTGGAAGAAGATGGCAAGTTTACCAACGATAAAGTAAAAGTACGCCAGGGAGGTGAATTCCTGATTGTTGACGACAAGCAGGTTCATTTCATGGACGTGTCTCCAAACCAGATCGTTTCCATCGCGGCTTCGCTTATCCCTTTCCTGGAACATGATGATGCCAACCGTGCGCTCATGGGTAGTAACATGCAACGGCAGGCCGTGCCATTGCTCCGTCCTGAAGCTCCATTTGTAGGTACTGGTATTGAAGGCCGCATTGCGCGTGATTCCAGAATGTTGGCTACAGCCGAACATGATGGCGTGGTGGAATATGCCGATTCAGCCAAGATCATTGTACGATATGATAAAAGTGAAGAAGAGCAATTGCTCGATTTTGAGGGTGATACAAAAACCTATGATCTGATTAAATTCAGGAGAACCAACCAGAACACCGCAATTAACCTCAAGCCAATTGTCAAAAAAGGTGACCGGGTTTCAGCAGGCCAGATTCTGGTGGATGGTTTTGCTACCGAAAAAGGAGAGTTGGCACTTGGCCGTAACCTGATGGTGGCCTTTATGCCCTGGCAGGGTTACAACTTTGAAGATGCAATTGTAATATCCGAACGCGTGGTGCGTGAGGATCTCTTCACCTCTATCCATGTTCAGGAATATGAATTAGATGTTCGGGATACAAAGCGAGGGACCGAAGAATTCACGGATGACATTCCCAATGTTAGCGAAGAAGCCACAAAAAATCTGGACGAAAACGGATTGATCCGTATTGGTGCGGAAATAAGAGAAGGCGATATTCTCATCGGCAAAATCACTCCGAAAGGTGAAACAGAACCATCTCCTGAAGAAAAACTACTGCGTGCTATTTTTGGTGAAAAGGCAGGTGATGTTAAGGATGTTTCTCTGAGAGTGCCTCCTTCCGTTACAGGGTATGTTATTAAAAAACAACTTTTTGAGCGGGCTAAAAAGGATAAAAGCTCCAAAGACAAGGACAAAGCACTCTTGGTAAAGCTTGAGGCCGAATACTCAAAAAATATTGCTTCCATCAAGGATATGCTGGTGGAGAAGCTGATGACCGTGCTGAGCAATAAAACCACTAAGGGCATCAAGAATATTTATGGTGAAGAATTAATTCCAAAAGGATCAAAATTCAACCAAAAATTACTGGCTAAAATTGATTATTCGCTTGTTGATCCAAACGACTGGACTACAGATGAAAACAAGAACGGGTTGGTAAAAAGGTTGTTGATGAACTATAAGCGGAAAGTGAATGAAGAAGTGGGCCGCTTTAAGAGAAGACAGTTCGCCATTACGATAGGAGATGAACTCCCTGCTGGAGTATTGAAACTTGCGAAAGTTTATATAGCGCAGAAGCGGAAGCTGAAGGTAGGCGATAAAATGGCAGGCCGACATGGAAACAAAGGTGTGGTTGCCAAGATAGTTCCGCAGGAAGATATGCCGTTCCTTGAGGACGGATCTCCGGTGGATATCGTGCTGAACCCGTTGGGTGTACCTTCCCGGATGAACCTGGGGCAGATCTACGAATCAGTCCTGGCCTGGGCCGGTAAAAAGCTGGGAGTAAAATTCGCTACTCCGATTTTTGATGGAGCTTCTATTGATGAGATCAATGGATACATTAAGGATGCGAAACTGCCGCAACACGGGAAAACGTATCTCTTTGACGGAATGAGTGGTGAGCGCTTTGATCAGCCCACAACGGTCGGTGTGATTTATATGCTTAAGCTCATCCACATGATAGATGATAAGATGCACGCCCGCTCTATCGGACCGTACTCACTCATTACGCAACAGCCACTTGGCGGTAAAAGCCAGTTTGGTGGACAGCGTTTCGGTGAAATGGAGGTGTGGGCGCTAGAAGCATTTGGTGCCTCTAACATCTTGCAGGAAGTGCTTACCGTTAAATCTGACGACATTATCGGCAGAGCTAAAACATACGAGGCCATCGTGAAGGGCGATAATCTTCCCGATCCTGGTATTCCTGAGTCTTTCAATGTACTTATCCACGAACTGAAAGGACTGGCACTTCAACTTAACTTAGATTAACCTGAAAACAGGAGAACCACATGTCACTCAGAAGAGAAAAGCAAAAATTAAATAGCAACTTTAAGTCTGTTACAATCAGCTTAGCTTCTCCGGAAACCATTCTCGAATGGTCGCACGGTGAAGTACTGAAGCCGGAAACCATTAACTACCGGACATTTAAGCCGGAAATGGGAGGCCTTTTCTGTGAAAGGATCTTCGGGCCGGTAAAAGACTACGAATGCCACTGCGGCAAATACAAAAGGATCCGCTACAAAGGGATCGTTTGTGATCGCTGCGGTGTAGAGGTTACTGAAAAGAGAGTGCGCAGAGAGCGCATGGGACACATTAATCTTGTGGTTCCCGTTGCCCACATCTGGTATTTTAAATCACTTCCTAATAAAATCGGTTACCTGCTCGGATTGCCTAGCAAGAAAATGGAACTGATCATTTATTACGAAAGATATGTAGTGATACAGCCGGGGATCAAAGAAGGTGATGGCATTTCCAAACTGGACTTCCTCACGGAAGAAGAGTATCTGGAGATTATGGATAGCCTACCAAAAGAAAACCATCTGCTGGATAACAACGATCCCAACAAGTTCATCGCTAAAATGGGAGGCGAAGCTTTGATAGAATTGCTTGCCCGCCTAGAACTCGATGAGCTTTCTTACCAACTCCGTTACCAGGCGGATAATGAAACCTCGCAGCAACGGAAGAATGAAGCACTGAAACGCCTGAAGGTTATTGAAAGCTTCAGGAGAGCCAATGCTAAATTTGAGAACCGTCCGGAATGGATGATCATCAAAGTGCTGCCTGTTATCCCACCTGAATTAAGACCTTTAGTGCCTTTGGATGGTGGCCGGTTCGCATCTTCTGACCTTAATGATCTTTACCGCAGGGTAATTATCAGGAATAACCGCCTGAAGCGACTGATGGAAATTAAAGCGCCTGAAGTAATCCTCAGAAATGAAAAAAGGATGTTGCAGGAAGCGGTGGATTCTCTTTTTGATAACTCACGCAGGATCAGCGCTGTAAAAACAGAAGGCAACCGCCCGCTGAAATCCCTCAGCGATATGCTGAAAGGAAAACAGGGGCGATTTCGCCAAAACCTGCTCGGTAAGCGGGTAGACTACTCTGGCCGCTCTGTAATCGTAGTGGGTCCAACGCTGAAGTTGCATGAGTGCGGCCTTCCCAAGGCAATGGCAGCAGAGCTTTTCAAACCTTTCGTTATCAGGAAACTGATTGAAAGAGGCGTTGTAAAAACCGTAAAATCTGCAAAGAAAATAGTAGATCGCAAAGACCCTGTAATCTGGGAGATCCTTGAGAATGTTCTGAAGGCTCATCCGGTTATGCTTAACCGGGCACCTACGCTGCACAGGCTGGGCATCCAGTCCTTCCAGCCAAAACTGGTGGAAGGAAAAGCTATTCAACTGCACCCGTTGGTATGTACAGGCTTCAACGCTGACTTTGACGGTGACCAGATGGCCATCCACGTTCCGTTGAGCAATGCCGCAGTTTTAGAAGCCCAACTCCTGATGCTGGCTTCACACAACATCCTGAACCCGGCTAACGGCAGCCCAATTGCCGTACCATCTCAGGACATGGTTCTGGGCCTTTATTACATTACAAAAGGAAAGAAGAACCTTCGGAATGATGCCGTAAAAGGCGAAGGCGGAGTTTACTACTCTTCTGAAGAGGTATTAATTGCTTACGATCAGCAGAAGGTTGACCTGCATGCTCACATAAAGGCAAGGGTAAAGTTAAAGGACAAGGATGGAAACCTTGAATACCAGCTTATTGAAACCACCGTTGGCCGAATTATATTCAATGAAATCGTACCGGATGAAGTTGGATATATCAATATTCTCCTAACCAAGAAAAACATGCGGGAGATTATAGGCAGAATCTATAAAGAAACAGGTCTTGCAAGAACAGCCCGTTTTCTTGATGATATAAAAGATCTTGGATTTCACTACGCATTCAAAGGGGGCTTGTCATTCAATCTTTCAGATGTTCCGATTCCAAAAGAAAAGGAAGAACTAATAGCAGAAGCTCAGCAAGAAGTAGATGAAATATGGGACAACTATTACAACGGTTTTATCACTAACAATGAAAGATATAATCAGGTAATTGACATCTGGACCCGCATCACGAACCGGGTAACAGAAAATCTCATGCGCCACTTGTCTGAAGATAAACAAGGCTTTAACCCGATATATATGATGCTCGATTCCGGTGCACGGGGTTCCAAAGAGCAAATCCGGCAGCTTGGCGGAATGCGGGGCCTCATGGCAAAACCGAGAAAGCACATTTCAGGCGGAGGTGGTGAAATCATTGAGAACCCAATCCTTTCCAACTTTAAGGAGGGACTTTCGGTACTGGAATATTTTATTTCTACACACGGTGCAAGAAAGGGTTTGGCTGACACTGCCTTGAAAACAGCAGATGCCGGTTATCTAACTCGGAGGCTGCATGATGTAGCTCAGGACGTGGTAGTAAGAGAAAAAGACTGTGGAACTTTACGAGGACTTAGTACCTCTGCTTTAAAGGATAATGAAGAAGTAGTTGAAACCCTTTATGAACGAATCCTGGGACGTACCGCACTTCATGACATTTTCGATCCCATAAGCGGGGATCTTATAGCTGTGGCCGGTAGCGAACTTACCGAAGAAATATCCACGGCAATTGAGGAAAGTCCGCTGGATAACATTGAAATCCGCTCGGTATTAACTTGCGAAACCCGTCATGGCGTTTGTGAAAAATGTTATGGTCGTAATCTTTCCACCGGATCAATGGTGAAAAAGGGAGAAGCAGTAGGAGTAATTGCAGCCCAATCCATTGGTGAACCAGGTACGCAGCTTACACTCCGTACTTTCCACGTTGGGGGTACGGCTTCAAAGATTGCCTCTGAGAGCCAGATCCTGGCGAAGTTTGACGGTATTGTGGAATTTGAAGGTGTGAGAACCACCGAGGTGCTGAACCTGACTGACGATAATAAAGCTAAAACTTCAACGGTAGTCCTTGGTCGTTCAGGAGAGGTGAGAATCGTTGATCCAAAAACAAAGAGCTACCTGAGCACCAACAATATTCCTTACGGATCTCAGCTTTTTGTAAAGACCGGCCAGAAGGTGAAGAAGGGTGACAGGATTTGTTCATGGGATCCATACAATGCCGTAATCCTTTCTGAATTTAAAGGAAAGATCAAATTTGAGAATATCATTGAAGGTGTCACCTTCCGGGAAGAATCAGACGAACAAACCGGTCACAAGGAGAAAGTTATAACTGAACTGCGAGATAAAACACGGATTCCTTCCATAAAAGTAGTGGATAACAAGGATGAAGTACTGAGAGAATATAATGTTCCGGTGGGTGCCCACATCATGGTGGACAACGGCAAGGATGTATTCTCCGGACAGATCCTGGTAAAAATTCCACGGGCAACTGCCAAAACACGGGACATTACCGGTGGTTTACCACGGGTAACCGAGTTGTTTGAAGCACGGAATCCATCCAACCCGGCTGTCATTTCTGAGATTGATGGTGTGGTATCTTTCGGTGGCATTAAACGGGGTAACCGTGAAATCATGATCGAAAGCAAGGATGGCGAACAGAAAAAGTATCTCGTGCCTCTTTCCCGTCACATCCTGGTGCAGGAAAATGACTTTATTAAAGCTGGAGAAGCACTTTCTGACGGGGCCATCACGCCTGCGGATATTCTCAGCATTAAAGGTCCTTTTGCAGTACAGCAGTATATTCTTAATGGAATTCAGGAAGTATACCGGCTTCAGGGTGTAGGCATCAATGACAAGCACATTGAGGTGATCGTCAGGCAAATGATGCAGAAAGTAGCCGTAGAGAATCCTGGTGACACAAGATTTCTTGAAGGAGATGCAGTGGACAAATTCAGCGTAATTGAAGAGAACAACTGGATCTATGATAAGAAAGTAGTGATTGAAGGCGGGGATTCAGCTAATCTGAAACCCGGACAGATCATTAACACCAGACAATTGCGGGAAGAGAATTCTTATCTGAAACGCAAAGACATGAAGCAGGTAGAGGCAAGAGATGCTGTGGCAGCTACCATCAGGCCACTGTTGCAGGGTATCACCAAATCAAGTCTTGGTACGCAGAGTTTCCTTTCCGCTGCTTCTTTCCAGGAAACTACTAAGGTGCTGAATGAAGCTGCCATAAGTGGTAAAACTGATTACCTCAAAGGACTGAAGGAAAATGTGATCGTGGGCCATAAGATTCCCGCAGGTACGGGTATGCGCCAATATGATAACATTATTGTTGGCTCCAGAGAAGAATATGAACAATTGATGTCAGTAAGAGCCGAAGAGGAAGAAGCTGAATAAATATTTTAAATCAAAGAAAAATCATGAGTAACAAGGAAGATAGCAAGCCGAAACAGCAGCCACAGCAGCAAAAAGGCAATCAACTGGACATTGAACTCAGTGAAGAGGTGTCAGAAGGAATTTATTCCAACCTGGCCATTATTACCCATTCCAACACTGAGTTTATCGTGGACTTTATCCGCGTGATGCCGGGCGTGCCAAGAGCTAAGGTGAAAAGCCGCATTCTGCTCACGCCAGTTCATGCCAAGCGACTGTTAAAAGCAATGTCTGATAACATCTCGAAGTATGAAAATTCACATGGAAAGATAGACGAAGACATGAGCTTTGAAGGCATTCCAATGAATTTTGGCGGTCCTACTTCCGAAGCATAAGGAGTTTTCTTCCACATCAAAATAAAGGCTGTCCCTCGAACGGGTGACAGCCTTTATATTTTTACCTAAATTTTAACGGCAGAGAACGCAAAGGTTTACCCAAAGGAGTTCAGTGCCCTTTGAGTCTTCGTGTCTATTTCCAAACAAAAGTCTTCGTGCCCCTTAGTGCCCTTTGAGCCTTCGTGTCTATTTCCAAATAAAAGCCTTAGTGCCTTTGAGCCTTCGTGTCTACTCCTGTTTTTCGTAGCCACATTTTAAAACCTCACCCGCATCTGCACTTTCACTTCTGAGCGATGAGGCGCATCTATTTGATTGAGTCCACTGCCAATTGTGGATTAATTATAAAGCCGCGTCCTTGCAAAACGGAGCCAAAAACTAATATACCGGTTCATTTGATATTTTGTGAGAATGTAATACCGAAGGCCCTCATGCTGGAAGAAGGGAATGGAAAAAGCATACAATACGTCATTCTCAAACGTATAGATACGCGCATTAAAATCCTCAATATCAAAAAAAGTATAGCGGGCCCGGAAAGTCCAGCGGCTGCGTGGAATCCGGTAACCCACATTTTGGTAGCACAGAAACCCGTTAGAGGGCGCTGCCTCCTCCTGATCAAAGCGACTCAATTCTATTCGGGAAGCGAAATTCCACCATTTACTCACGTCAATTTTGAAATGATACCGGAGGCTGCGTCTCCTTATATCCTGCAAGACGTTCAATGAATTTGATTCGGATGGGGTATTCTGCTGTTTCGTTTCATCACGGTAGCGCAGGTACATTTCATAATGCTTGCGCTTAGTGTAGCTAAGTTCCACCAGATAATCATTTCCGTGAGAAGGTGCGTCCACCCGGTAGCGCAGCCAGGGAAAACGATAATGGTCGGCATACGCTCTTAGCTGAACCTTTGGCAACAGCTTTATTTGCGTTGCAACGTAAACGCCCCGTTCGTTCATTACTCTGCCGCTTTCCTTCATTGAATTGCCATACAAAGCCTGGAAATTCTTTGGATAATGGCGATACGCTACTGCCCCATCCACATGATTGCTCAGGCTCAACAATACTCCCGAAAGAAACCCTGGTGTGAAATTCCCATCCACTCCAGCCTCTCCAAAAAAGTAAAAGTTGCGGTACAGCCAGCTATAATCAACCGAGAAATTGGAGAACTGCGTACCGGAAAAGTCGAACATATCATAAGGCTGACCGGAGGGTTGCAGCGGCAGATCGTAGCTGGTGCGGAGAGCGGTGGCACCAATGGCCGCACCGCTATTAGGCCGGTATATCAGGTTGCCGCCAAATACTGTTTCCTGCAGCGCGTCTTTATCGGCAAACTCGCCTGGCGTGCGGTGGTATCCTGAATAATTAAGGGATGCAAACTTTGATTCCTCTTCGTCCAGTGTATCCGTTGCATCGAGATTTCCATCTACCGCTTTATAGGAAAAGAATGCAGTTGCTTCCAGATTCTCGAAACTGCCGGTAGCGGCTGCTCCTCTCAGGAACTGGTTTTCGTTTGCTGATCGATAAGGAAGAAGGCCGCGCGCACTTCTGGCGATATTTACCACATCTGGCGATTTTCCGAATCCCAGCCCGGAGGCCATGATCAACCCCTGCCCCGCCTGGAACTGGTAGTCGCCTACCGCTATTTTATCCAGCCCCGCCACATCCTGGACAAAAAGATGCGCGGAGTAATAATCAAAGCCACTTTTTTGTGATCCCCGAAAGAATTCTTCACCGGCATCTTTTTCGGCTGTAATCCCGTAGCTCACCCGCGTACCCAGCGTATAGAGATATCGAAACCTGAGATAATCCGGACTTCCGAGATATTTGGGATCATCAGGATCATAACCTCTCTGTTGCTCCAAAATGCGTGTGTAGCGCGGCATCAACTCATGCCGGCCAATACGATAGAAATCCCGCAGCCGAAGAGCTTGCGGTTCGCCTTCTGATTTCAGGCTTACGAAATGACGTAAGTAATGCCAGGTTTCCCGATCTATGCCCCTCACCGCCTGCAACTCAAAAATATGCATGAACAGCCCGAATTGCTGACGATAGCTCAAAATGGAATTGATCTGGAGTTCCGTAAGGAAACGCAGACGTTGCAATTCCTCACGTTCCACCTCATTTAAATCGAGCGGGTTTTCTGCAAAATATTTCAGATCCAGTTCCAACTCCGCAAAATCAATATCTTCATCGGCATTCTCAAGATACTGCTCAATGATCTCACTGATTATTTCATCCTTCGTTTCCTGAGCTTTTAAATTTAAAGAGAAAACAACTGAGGTTAAAACTATAATCAACTTCAGAAACGAAGTTTTTAAAAAATAAATCTGTGAGAACGAATGCATCATAATTACTTCAATTCTCAATATTGTCGAAGTAATTCAGCGTGAGGTATGGAGTGAGGCCCAGTTGCTGGTGCAGCGAAAAAGAGAGATCCAGCCGCAGCTTATTCAGTGCGTAGTTCAGTCCGAAACTGGAATTTGCGGGCGAAGTGAGGATACCGGCATAAAGTTCCAGCTTTTGGGCAGGCTTGTAAGAAAAGGCAACCCGCCCCCGCGCAGGATAGCCCATTGATTTTTCAATTCCTGCCATCAGCCGCATGGTTTCTGAAAATTCATAGCGCCCTTCGCCATTAAATTTCATGGGTACCATCGGTACTTCTTCAGGGGTGGTTCCATATAATGCAGGATTGGAAATATGCGCAGCGATGATCAGCCGTTCTTCCACCTGATAAGCCAAGCCTGCTTCTGCGTAGATAGTTGATTCGCTTCCGTAGCCCTGCCAGTTGCTGGTCATCCAGTTGATCTGCAGCCCGGCCCGCACCTTTCCGAATTTCCTTGCGCCTGTTAATCCTACCCGGTATTGAGTGAAATATTGGTTGCCAAAGAATGTAGCATTGGCACCAATTACTGCAACTTCCTTTACCGGTATCGCTGCGGCCATTGCGCCACCGGTCAGCTCCGCCAGGCCATAGAGCCGGAAAGTGCTCAATCCTGCGGAAAAGCCTTCTGCCTCCGAAAGCATCGCCTGATTTTGCAAAGCTGCCCAGTGATCCTCACTGCCCAGGCTGCTCCCTGCAAGGCCTGCCGTGTAGGCATCCACGGGAGTAATCTGTGCCCTCAGCAAGGCAGGTAAGAGAAGAATCATAAAAAGGATGGCTCTGAACATGGAGCTAAAGTAAATATTTTTTATAATTTAAATTTTAACCCAAAAAATTGAGAGCCAAATAATTCACTCCTTTTTTTAGAAAATTAAAAAAACGCAACTATGAAATTAAGTACATGGATTTGCTGCCGATCCCTGCCCTTTATACTCTTTCCAGAATATTACCTTTGCTGCGTTAAAAACCTTTTTATCCATTGGCCACGAAACCAAGACCTGTAAGGAGAAAACGCGTATCCTATTTCACAACCGTGATCAGCATTACCCTTGTGCTGTTCATGCTGGGCCTTTTTGGCATCATCGTGATCTATGCAAACCAGTTGAAGAATTATTTGCGTGAAAACGTTGAATTCAGCGTATACTTTAAAGATGGGGTAAATGAACCCGATATGCTGCGGATCCGCAAGGAAATGGAGCGGGAACCTTTTGTAAAAACCACACGCTATGTAACGCGCGAAGAGGCCAACGACCTGATGCGGGAAAAGCTGGATGAAGATCCGGCAGAAATGGTAGGCTACGATTTTCTGCCTGCATCTATTGTGGTGAATTTTAATGCAGACTTCGCGACTTCTGACAGCCTCGAAGCCATCATTCAACAATTGGAAGCCAATCCGCTGGTGCGCGAAGTAAACTACCAGCGGCTGCTCATCTCCCGGCTGGATTCCATCTGGCGCAATGCGGCTCTGATCATTGGCGTTTTTTCACTCCTCTTTCTCATCATTGCGGTTACCATCATCAATAACACGATTCGGCTTACGCTTTTTTCCAAAAGATTTCTTATCAAAAGCATGCAGCTTGTGGGAGCTACGCCCGGCTTCATTCGCAGGCCCTTTATGGCAAAGGCAATCTTTCATGGATTGCTGGGAAGCATCATTGCCGTGGGGCTGCTCGTGCTGCTCATTTACGGCATCAGTGATTACATACCGGTAACTGAGTTTGTGCAGCGCTATGAGTACCTGCTCATACTTTTTGCTGCGATTGTTTTTCTTGGTTTGATTATCACATGGATTAGCAGTTATTTTGCGCTCAACAGATATTTGCGGCTCAAGCTTGACGAGTTGTATTAAAACACAAAGAATTTAAATGTCACAAAAGAAAGCAATTAAAAAGACAGTAAAGCCCATGGACAAGGTTCGACCCGGCCCTGGCCCGCAACAGTCTCCTGAACATCTCGGCTTTGCATTTGGCCGGCAGAACTACATTCTCCTGGCAATTGGTTTTATTATTATCATCATTGGATTCACCCTCATGGCCGGTACGGAAGACATCTACAGCTTTCGCAAAGTCACCCTCGCTCCTATTGTCGTCATTTTCGGCTTCTGTTTCGAGATCTATGCGATCCTGAAAAAGGTGGACGACTAAGGTCAATTAAACCCATCATAAATATATGTCGGTAATTCAAGCCCTGATCCTCGGAATAATCCAGGGATTGACGGAATTCCTGCCCGTCAGCAGCAGTGGCCACATCGAAATAGGCAAGGTACTTTTGGGCGTACAAACCACTGATAACCTTGCTTTTTCGGTTCTCGTACATTTCGCCACCGTACTTAGCACCATCGTGGTTTTCAGAAAAGACCTCTGGGGCCTGATCAAAGGATTTTTTGAATTTAAATGGAACGAGGAAACGCAGTTTATCGCTAAAATTGTCGTATCCATGATTCCCGTGGGAATTGTAGGGCTGCTTTTCAAAGACGAACTTGAAACCCTGTTTGAAGGAAAAATAATTTTTGTTGGGGCCATGCTGTTGTTCACTGCAGCCATCCTGTTTCTCTCCTCCCTCGTAAAGGTGCATGACAAAAAAGTAAATTTCCCCCGTGCATTGATTATTGGCCTGGCACAAACTATAGCCATCCTGCCGGGTATCTCTCGCTCCGGCTCAACCATTGGTGTGGCGCTGCTCCTGGGCGTGGATAAGCAACGCGCCACCCGTTTTTCATTTCTCATGGTGCTGCTGCCCATTCTTGGCGCCACGGCTCTTGAGGCCAAAGACCTCTTTGATGCACCCGATCCCGGCAGCATTGGTGCGGCCCCGCTTGTGGCCGGTTTTCTCGCAGCCTTCGTAGCGGGAATGGTAGCCTGCACCTGGATGATCACCATTGTACGCAGAGGCAAGATTTCCTGGTTCGGATATTATTGTGCTTTTGTCGGCATCATCGCTATCCTGGGCGGGTTGTTTTTATAGGCAACGAATCATTTGATTGAAGAAGTGAATTTTTATGATGCGCTTCATAAATGCTTATTGGGCTTATTCCGTTATTTTTCAATTCTGAAAAAACGAATTCTTGAACTTATTATCCGGTATTTAAAGGAACTATTCACTAAAAATCAGTTCTGTTTAATTAAACGCTGAGAGAGTATTTCACCATGGTCAGTGGTCACGGAAATAAGATAAATTCCTTTCCCGGAATGGGGTAATTGTAGCAGATATTCCTTTTTACCAACCGGTTGTAAAACATTTTTGAACACCGTAGCCATCAATTTTCCCTGGATGGAATAAATCCGGATCGTCACTCGCCTTTCCTCAGTGGAGGTGAGGGTAAGGTGCGTTTGCTCCGTAAATGGATTTGGGTTTACGAACAATTCCTGAAACGCGCCTTTCCGATTTTTGCATGATTCGAAGTAGGTACAGCTTTGATTGGTAGCAGTAGCATTTGTTTTCCCGGTAATAAACATTTCGGGTGAAAATAAGCTGCTATAATCCTGGCGTACCTTTTCAGCAGTTTCTTTGGGCAGGGCATTTAGCAATTCTTCATTTACCTCATACCAGAAAATTAAATCAGGATGATATCCATTTGAGTCAGGATGGAGAGGATCAGCGCCTGAACGGACTAGGATACCGAGGTAGCTGTTGAGCTTTCTGGAATAATAGCGATTCATCATGTCTTTATGCTCTTGCCAATTATCCTTTTCTTTTGAGAATGAAATAAAATCTTCTTTTAATTCTTTCTCAACCTCTTCGGGATCATAGGAAGAAAGTACAGTGTTGCCGGTATAGTCTGAAATAAATACTGGTGCAAGAGAAGGCAAATTAGCAGAATCAATAAATGAAAGTTCACTCAAAAATTTATTCTTTGAACTCAGAAAGTCATGTCGGCTACCACTGGGATAAAATGCAGAGATAAAAGGCCAGCTCTCATTGGCATAATAAATTTCTTTATTATAAACCTCAATTCCCAATAATGCAAGCGCTTTTGGCGCTAATTCAAGAAAGGGAATTCCACTAATATCAATACCATTTGGCTTTTCTAAAACCGAAGTGCTGGATTGTTTTGTTTTCATTGTGTCAGGAGTACCATCGTCAGCTATCTCTGACGATGCTTCTTGTCCGACTTCTTGTCCAGCATTTTTCTGATACACTACAGGTTTAGTAGGATTTGAGATTTTCAAAGAATCCTCCGCCACCTTATCCGCCAATTCTTCTTTGGTCATCTTCATTCCCTTTATGGGAAATCCTTGTGTTAATTCCGGCTTGTCTGTATCAGGCATTACTTTCTGTGGCACCTCTTCTACAGGGCGATTTTCCAGGGGCTTTTGTTCAAAAAAGCCTGAAAGAAATAACGTTGTTGTTAAAACTAAAATTAAGCTTGTCATAATCCAGAATTTTAAATTGTTAAAAAATGGTTGGGGCAATCTTTTCTTTTCTGAAGTCCTGTTATTAATTAATTCCTTCACTTCTTCCAGTGGCACCAGGGGCGCTTCTTCCTGCAATGCATGGAAATATCGTTTCAATATGTCAGCGTTTTCCTCTTTCATTTTTTCCGGCTTTTGGTTGCTGATTCTTTGTCGGTGAGTAGTTTTCGCAGCTTTTCTCTGCCTCGCGCCACCCTCGATTTTACCGCAGAAAGGCTGCTTTGCTGTATCTCTACAATTTCATTTAATGAAAATCCCATTAGTTCAAATAGCACCACTGCCTCTCTTTGCTCCGGGGGCAGTTCCTCCAGCGCCTGCCGTAAAATGGCTGCGTCAATACTGCCGGGAGCATTTTCTGCGCTATGTAATGTGTCATGTTCACTCTTGAGCAATTCCGTGGTTTGTTTATTTTTACGGTAATGTCGTTTAATGAGCCTGCTGGCTATACCAAACAGAAATCCTAAAAAAGCCTGCTGATTCCGGAGCTTGCCAAAATTGTCCGCTGCCGTCAATACTGTGTCGCTAATTATATCCTTTGCGTCATCCGAATTGTGCATCATCGCTTTCACAAAATGATTCAAGTTAGCATGTACCGGCTCATATAGCCGGAAAAAAGCTGCCGTTGCCTTTTCATTTTCATTAGTTTCAGATGCCACGCAGAATGTTAGATTTCCTTGATTCGGGAGTAAGTGCCACAAGGGTGGAGAAAAGTTGCAAGAAAGTAAAAATAATTCTTATCAATTGATGGACTTGACAGGAAAAAGTTTCTGAAACAAAAACAGAAATGATTTCCGTACAGAATTTAAGAAGCGGTATTTACTTCATGAAGATGAAGACTTCCGGGAAAGAATCTGTAAGGAAAGTGTTGCTCAATTTGGGAAGGATGGGGCTTTTTCCCCTATGCTTAAAAGCTTTATAGAAAAAACATTGGAAGCAGAGATGGAGATCACCTGAATGAGGCAGGTCACAGCCAGGGCAACAAGCGCAACGGCAGCAAGACCATCAGGAGTTCAGCCGGCTCGGTTGATATGGCGCCCCCCAGGACCGAAAAAGTTGCTTTGATTCGGAACTGGTAGAGAAACGGCAGACGGTTATATAGCCTTGGCCTGGGTTACCGGGATATTGTCGGTCATATCCGTGAAATGTACGGCACTGAAATATCTCAGGACTGATTCTGTCAGTAAATTGTGATTTCTGCGGTACAATAGAAACGGTTAAGTCTCTAAAGCTTTAGTTAACAATGTTATATAAAATCATGCGGGGGATATCTTGCCCTACATGATTTTTTCAATATTAAGAGAACTAAAAAATTATTATTTAAGTTTAATGATCTACAAATACGACTCAATATGAAAAAACTGCTACTTCTGTTGTTTTTCATTCTGCTAATGTCAAATGGTCAATCCCTGGCTAATGTTGAAGGAGCAGAAATAACCTATTCAAAGCTGGGCGGTGAAAAGTACCTTCTTACGCTGAGGGTATATTTATCTTGCCCACAAGGGCAGGATTCTTATTTGAATTTGAAGGCGAAAACAAGTTGTGATACTGCAATTTTTTCCCTCCCTTTGGTTTCGTCATCCGTCATATCACCAGTTTGCAAGAGTGCCTGCGTTTGCGGAAGCGCTTGCTATATTGGAACGATAGAAAGGGTATATCAAGATACAGTAGACCTTTCAGCGTTTGGCTGTTGTGATGTTATTTTCTCTTATTATAAGGTAGGTGGCAGGAATTTGAATTTTAACAATAAGCCTTTCTATATTGATGCTTTTTTGGATAAATGTGCCTTGGGCGGAAATAATTCGGTTCAGTTTAGTTTTATACATCCTTCATTGCTTTACCTGAACGAACAGGCACGGATAAACCTGGGAGGTTATGATGTGGATGGTGATACTGTCATTTATAAGCTTGCACCTTATTTAGAGGATGAAAATACTGCACACACTTCAGGACGCCCTTATAATGATCCTGTTCAAACCAGTTTAGCAGGTTTCGATCTTGACAGCATAACTGGCAGCATGATTTACAGACCTATTGGTGGTGTAAAGCATATTATAAAATTAGAAGCTACAGAGATTAGGAATGATACAGTGATTGGGAGGATTTCCAGGGAATTCACCATTTGGACGGATAACTTTGGCGCCAATAGCATACCTACCCTTTCAGGTATAAACAATACCCAGGATTATAAAATAGAAGTTTGCCTTGGTGATTCAATTGATTTCAGTATTTATTCTTCTGACGGTAACACCTTTTCGGACACCACATTTATTGAATGGAACGAGTATATACCCGGGGCGAATTATACTATTAATCCTGGCAGAAGGCAGTCAGCATCCTTCAAATGGATTCCTGATTCATCAGATGTGCGCGCTACGCCCTATATTGTTGTGGCGAGGGTAAAGGATAATCATTGCGATGTTTTGGGGATCAGGGATTATGCTTATAATATTGTGATTCATAATGACCCTCCCGCTAATGCGTCAATAACCGCATATAATGATTGCGGGATTATGAAATTCTCGGCCAATACTGATACTGCGAGATCGGAATTGTCATTCGAATGGTATGGAGAAGCCGGCTTTGCAGACTCCACAAGGACTCCTGAATTTATTTATCCCGGTGTTGGTAACTATAAGGCTTATTTAAAAATACATTCAGGGAATGGTTGTCTTTTGTTTTTTGATTCCACTACGATAAATTATAATACAACACAGCTTGAAATTCAGGTTTCATCAGACACCATGGTTTGCCCGGGAAATAGTGTCGGAATTTCTGCATTGGCCTCTGGAGGTAAAGCACCTTATTCATATTTATGGAGTACTGCTGATACTTTATCCTTTGTTAATTTACAAGCTATTAATGATGACACCATTTCGGTTTTAATTACTGATGATAGTAATTGCCAAATAACAGATTCGGTTATAGTCGGTGTTTTCAGCCTAAACCCGGTTTATGCAGGAAAAGATTTTGAAGCTTGTTTGAATGAAAGTTCGGTGACGTTGGTAGGACTGCCCACTGGTGGAAGTTGGAATGGAACAGGCGTGCATAGCGGCAATAAATTCAGTCCTGGAGTTGCAGATACGGGTTTTCATGAACTTATATATGAGTTTCCTGATGGTAACGGCTGTGAAGGTTCTGATACGGTTGTGGTTAAAGTTAAGCCGCTACCAGAGGTCGTTGCAGAAGCTAATTTTAATATTTGCGAAGACGCACCCATACATATTCTTTCAGCTACACCAACAGGTGGGACTTGGGCCGGTCCTGGCGTAAGCGGAAATAGATTTTTCCCGGCAAATGCGGGGACGGGAACGCATTATTTGACGTATAGCTATTTAGGCCAATGCCTGAATACAGATAGAGTAATAGTCAACGTTTGGCCATCACCTTCAGTGTTTGCTGGTAATGATACAGCAATTTGTCTCTATCCAGAGCTCCTAGTTCTTGAGGGTACGCCTGCCGGGGGGATTTGGTCCGGTCCTGCCGTGTCAGCCAATAAATTTGATCCTGTTGTTGCAGGCGAAGGAATATATGATTTAAGATATGAATTCACTGATACACTTGGATGTTTTGTGTCTGACTCTATTTCTGTGGAAGTAAATCCAATTCCATCCTTTAATTTTACGTTTGATGTAATTCCCCATATGAAGAAACTCCATTAATTTCTCAAGCTAACGGGATACACA